>BACX01000762.1 GCA_000333335.1 Sphingomonas-like bacterium B12
CGCCGATGATCCCGCACCTCGCCGAGGAGGCATGGAGCGCGCGCGGGCACGAGGGTCTGATCGCGCTCGCTGACTGGCCGAAGGTTGATCTGGCCTTGCTGGTTGACGACGAGGTGACGATCGCGATCCAGGTCAACGGCAAGCTGCGCGATACGCTGACCGCCCCCAAGGGCGCCGATAAGGCCTCTTTGGAGGCGATGGCGCTGGGGTCTGAGAAGATCATTGCTTTCCTCGAAGGCAAGGAGCCGAAAAAGGTGATCGTCGTCCTCGATCGTCTTGTGAACCTGGTCGCATGACGCGTTTCGTCCGCCTCCTTCCCGTTCTCGCTCTGGCGCTGCCGCTCGCCGGTTGCGGCCTGCACCCGCTCTATGAGGGCGGTACGCATGGCGCCGTCGCCGAGAAATTGTCGGGGATCGAAGTCGGCGCGATCAGCGGCCAGTCGGGCTGGCTGATGCGCAACGCGCTCAACGATCGGCTGAGCGCGACCGGGCATAGCGAGACGCCGCGCTACAAACTGGTGGTCGATCTCAGCGACCAGATCAGCGGCCTCGGCATCAACCAGCTCGGCACCGTGACCCGTGAGCGGCGCACGCTGCGTGCGCGGTTCCGCCTCGTCACCAACGACTCTGCCGGCACGACCCTGCTCGATGCCAGCGCCGGATCGGATGCGGGCATCGATGCGGTCGGCTCCGATTACGCAACCGTCGCTGCCGAGCAGACCGCGCTCGAAAATCTGGTGGACGATGTGGCGGATCAGATCGTGGCCCGCGTCGCGGTATTCGCGCGGCACAACAAGGATCGTTGATGGCGAAGGACGCGGCCATCCGCGCCGCGCTCGACAAGGCGGATCCGTCGATCCGCTGCTATCTGCTCTACGGCCCCGACGAATCCGCGTCGCGCGCGCTCGCGCAGCGGCTGGCTAAGGCTATGGGGCCGGATGCCGAGCGGATCGATCTCGAACCGTCCCAGATCGCCGCCGATCCGGCGCTGCTCACCGACGAGGCGGCTTCGATCTCGATGTTCGGCGGCGCGCGGCACATCCGCGTCGAGGGTGCCAGCGACGCCTGCTTGGGGGCGGTGGAGGCGCTGCTGGAGGCACCGGCGGCGGGAAATCCGGTGGTGCTGATCGGCGGCGCGCTGCGCAAGGACTCCAAGCTGGTGAAGCTGGTCTCTGGCCACGCGACGGGCATGGCCCATGCCAGCTGGCAGCCCGATGCGGGCGATATCGATCAGGTGGCGATGGAACTCGGCCGCGCACAGGGGCTACGCATCGGGCGCGAACTGGCACGGCGCCTTTCCGCCTCGTCGGGAGGCGATCGCGCGGTCCTGGCGTCGGAGATCGAGAAGTTGGCGCTCTACGCCGATGCCTCCCCCGATCAGCCGCGCGAAGCCGATCATGCCATGCTCGATGCGATCGGTGCGGACATGGGGGAAGCCGATCTCACCCGCTTCACCGATGCCGTGCTGGGCGGCGACGAGGCGGTTCTTGATGCCGAGATCACGCGCCTGGTGCAGGAAGGGCGTGAAGGTGTCGGGCTGGTGCGTGCGCTACTGCCGCAGCTCGTCCAGCTCGCCGCGATCCGTACCGAGATCGATCGTGGTGCCTCTCCGTCGCAGGCGGTGGACAAGGCCGGCCGTGCGATCTTCTGGAAGCAGAAGGACAAGATGGCCGGTTACGCGATGCGCTGGCCCTCCGCGCGCATCGCCCGCGCGATCGAGCGGATATCGGAGGCCGGCCGCGAGATCATGCGCGCATCCGGCCCCGGCCCGATCGCGGTGGATGCCGAGCTCTTCACCATCGCCCGTCAGGCCGGGCGCGGCAGGCGCTAGATCTTCTCGCCGCTCAGCCGCTGGCAGATCATGTCGAGCTGATCGAGGCTCGAATAAGAGAGCGTGACGGTGCCCCCCTCCCCGACATGCGCGATCTTAACCGCTAGGCCGAGCATGTCGCCCAATTGCCGTTCCAGCGCCGCGATGTCCGCATCGGGCGCCGGTTTCTGCTTGGCGGCGCGCTGGCCGCGCGGCCCCTTCTCCGTCCGCGCCAGCCGTTCGGTATCGCGCACGGACAGGCCGCGCTTGATGACTTCGGCGGCGAGCTTTTCGGGATCGTCGGCGGTGATCAGCGCGCGGGCGTGGCCCATGCTGAGCGCGCCAGTCGCGACTTCCTGGCGAACCTTCGCCGGAAGATCGAGCAATCTCAATAAGTTGGTCACATGGCTGCGCGACTTGTGAACGAGTTTGCCCAGCGCTTCCTGGGTATGGCCGAAATCGGAGACGAGGCGCTGATAGGCCTCCGCCTCTTCGATCGCGTTGAGATCGGCGCGCTGGATATTCTCTATGATCGCGATCTCGAGCGTCTCGGTATCGTTGAGATCACGGATCAGCGTCGGCACTTCGTGCAGCCGTGCGCGTTGCGCCGCGCGCCAGCGGCGCTCGCCGGCGACGATCTGGTATCCACCGCCGATCCTGCGCACGACGATCGGCTGCAGAACGCCGCGCTCGGCGATCGACTGAGCGAGCTCGTCGAGCTTCTCCTCGTCGAAATGGCGGCGCGGCTGATCTGGGTGCGGCCGGATATCGGCAACCGGAATCAGACGCACACCTTCGGTCAGCGTTTCACCAGCTTCGATCGGTTGCTCGCGCTCGACTTCGCCGAGTAGGGCGGAGAGCCCGCGGCCGAGACCGGAGGGACGACGGCTGGTGCTCATGCCGCGACCCGTTCACGCAGCGGCAGGCGCGTCATCAGCTCGCGGGCAAGCGCGATATAGGCTTCGGACCCCGAACAGCGATGATCGTAGATCAGGGCCGGCACGCCATGGCTCGGTGCTTCGGATAGCCGCACGTTGCGCGGAATACTCGTTTCGAACACCAGCTTGCCGAGCGCGGCACGCACATCCGCCGCGACCTGTTCGGAAAGGCGATTGCGACGATCGTACATGGTCAGCGCGACCCCGAGTATCTGGAGACCGGGATTGAAGCGGGCGCGGATGCGCTCGATCGTCTGAAGCAGCTGGCTCAGGCCCTCCAGCGCGAAGAACTCGCATTGCAGGGGCACGAGCAGCGAATTGGCCGTGCTCATGGCATTGACGGTGAGCAGGCCGAGCGATGGCGGACAGTCGATTAGCACGACATCCCATTGCCCTTCCGGCACTTCCGACAGGGCGATGTCGAGGCGGTGCGCCCGACGCTCGATATCGACCAACTCGATCTCGGCGCCCGACAGATCGACCGTCGAGGCGATCAGATCAAGGCGCGGAACACGCGTCGCGATCGCAGCTTCCATCACGTCGCAATTGCTAACGAGTAGGTCGTAGCTCGATCGTTTGCGCTGCGAACGATCGATGCCCAGCCCCGTGGAGGCGTTGCCCTGCGGATCGAGATCGATCACCAGCACCTTCCATCCGGTCGCGGCGAGCGCCGTTCCGATATTGATCGTCGTCGTCGTCTTTCCGACGCCGCCCTTCTGGTTGGCAACCGCGATACGAATCATCGAGCCCGTCTCCGTCGAACGCCCTCGGCGATGACGATGGCCGCTTCGGCATCTGTCACGCTCGGAACGAGGCGGAAATCACCCTGCCACGTCCGGCGCGCCACTTCCAGTTCCGATGCGGCCCCCCTGCCTTTCGGGAGCACCCAACGTGTATTTTCATCGCTCAAATGCTGCGCCATGGCGAACAACGCATCCAAGTTCGCAACCGCGCGCGCGGTGATCGTCCTGACGCGCGGGATATCGACACGCTCGACCTTGGATGAATGGACTCGGACATGCTTCAATCCGAGTTCGGCAGCCGCCTGATCGAGAAATGCGGCCCGCTTCGTACGAGGTTCGACAAGGTGGATCGGAGACGAGTGGACACAGGCAAGCACGAGACCAGGGAAGCCACCGCCGGACCCGATATCGAGCAACGTTCCCTCTTGGAGAAAAGACGCAAGCTGTAGGGAATCGACCAAATGTCGCTGATCGAATGACTCCACCGTTGAAGCTGAGATCAGATTCTGCCGATCGCTCTCAGCGAGAACGAGTCCCTTCAGCTGCTCGATCAACGCCGATGTTTCACGTGGAACATCATCGAGTGTCATGCTGCGGCTCGGGCAGCAACGAACAACGCGGTGAGTGCAGCCGGAGTGATACCCCGGATGCGGCTCGCTTGATCAATCGAGTCAGGTTGCGCTTTGGACAGTCGCTCGATCATTTCACTCGATAGTCCGGGTACTGCGGCATAGTCAAAGTTGGCTGGAAGCGGCGCCCCACCGCGCTGTAGCCGCGCGACCTCATTGCTCTGCCGCTCGACATACGGTCGGTAATGTTCGTTCATCGCGATCTCGTCGAGAATATCCGGGGAAATCGCGGCCGCGTCATCGGCGGCGCCGAAATCGCCGGTCCACTTCCGTTTCGCTACGAGAGTTTCGAGGATGGCGGCTGCGCGGCGTCTCGCGTCCGTCCGCGCATGGAGCGATCGTGCCTTTTCCACGCCGACGGCGCCGACAGCCAACGCCGTAGCGGCGAGACGCGATTCGGCGTTGTCGGCACGGAGATGGAGGCGGTGTTCCGCGCGCGCCGTCAGCATCCGATATGGCTCTGTCACCCCCTGCAGGGTCAGGTCGTCAATCATCACACCGATATAGCTCGAAGCGCGATCGAACGCTGGAGGCTGTCGATCGAGCACCTCGGATGCGGCGGAGAGGCCCGCCACCAGCCCCTGCGCGGCCGCCTCTTCATATCCCGTCGTTCCATTGACCTGACCGGCGAAGTAGAGTCCGGCTAGCGTTCGCATCTGCAGCGTGGTCGAAAGCACGCGCGGATCGATGTGATCATATTCCACGGCATAGCCGGGCACCGCGATCTCGGCTTCCTTGAGTCCGGGGATAGACCGGATGAACCGCTGCTGTGTCGCGGCGGAAAGCGAGGTAGAAATCCCGTTCGGATAGATTAGGGGGCCGCCGATCGTTTCAGGCTCCAGGAATATCTGGTGGCCGTCGCGATCGCCGAAGCGCTTCACTTTGTCTTCGATTGACGGACAATATCGCGGCCCCCTGCCCTCGATGTCACCGCTGAACAACGGGGATTCGTCAAAGCCCTCGCGGATGATCGCATGGGTCGCCTCGGTCGTGCGCGTGATCCCGCAGAACAATTGCGGCCGACGCGGCTGAGAGGAATCGGGCGACATTCGCCAGCGCACTTCGTCGGATGGCTGTCGGGCGATCCGTGACCAATCGATCGTGCGTCCGTCGATCCGAGGCGGCGTCCCTGTTTTCAGGCGCGCGATCGGCAGGCCAAGATCGCGCAACTGTGTCGCCAGTCGATGCGCACCCGGCTCGCCTACCCTGCCACCGTCGAAGCGCTCCAAGCCGCGAAACAGTTTTCCGCCGAGAAATGTCCCCGATGCCAACACAACCGCTGGCGCGTCGAGCGTCTGGCCGTCGCCGAGTCTAATCCCGGCGATGCGGTTGGAGCGGACGTGCAATTCCACTGCTTCGCCTTCGACCATCGTAAGATCGGCATAGCGCGCCAGCCGCGCCTGGATGGATCGACGGAAGAGTGTTCGGTCCGCCTGCACCCGCGGCCCCTGGACGGCAGCACCCTTGCTGGCGTTCAGCATCCGGTAGTGAATGGCCGCGTCGTCAGCCGCCGCAGCAATCAAACCATCGAAGACGTCGACTTCGCGGACGAGATGCCCTTTGCCGACTCCGCCTATCGCGGGGTTACACGACATTGATCCGATCGCGGCGACGTTGAGTGCGATAAGGGCCACATTGGCACCCATACGGGTAGCGGCCGCTGCCGCTTCGCATCCGGCATGGCCTCCGCCCACGACGATGACATCAAATTTCCGATCCATCACGCCCGTCATGTTTCACGTGGAACATTCACTTGCCGAGGCAGAAGCGTCCGAACAACGCATCGAGCATATCCTCGACCCCATCGCCTCCGAGCACGGCATCGAGCACGCGCCCGGCTCGCCGGATATGCTCGGCGGCGAGAACGAGGTCAGCCCCGCCGCGGGCGGCGATGAGTTCGTCCCTTACCGCAAAAAGAGCTTCCCGGTAACGGCGATCGAACGTGACCTCTCCCTCGTCGGGCAATATCGCGCGGGCCATGGCGACGATTCGACGTTGCAGATCATCAAGCCCGCGTCCGTCGAGCGCCGACACGGCGAGATGACCGGGAAGTGGATCCGCAATATCCGCCTTGGACGATACCGCGATAGTGCGAACATCCTCCCGCGCATCGGCGCGAAGATCGATCCTGATCTGTGCAAGATCGTCCTCGTCCAACGCGCGCGATACACCGATCCGCTCGATCGGATCGACGGCGTCGCGCAGACCGGCAGTGTCGATCAGCACGAAGGGGATACCATCGATCGCGACCGGCGCTTCGATCACATCGCGCGTGGTACCGGCAATGTCGGAGACGATGGCCGCATCCCGACCCGCGAGCGCATTGAATAGGCTGGATTTGCCCGCATTCGGCGGGCCTAGGATTGCAATGCGGATGCCATCGCGAAGCCGCTCGGCGGGCGCCAGGCCGATCGCTCGTTCCATTTCCGCAAGCAGCTTATCTACGAGCGGCGACCATGCGTCCTGCTCGGCTACCTCGTCCTCGCCATCGTAATCGATCGCTGCTTCCATTGCGGCGGAGATCAGCGTGAGTCGATTACGCCACCCGACGAGGAGGCGTGGGACGGCGCCGCGCTGCCGGCGGATCGCATCGCGCCGCTGGCTCTCCGTCTCGGCAGCGAGAAGGTCTGCCAGGCCTTCGACCGCCGCCAGGTCCATCTTGCCGTTGAACAGGGCGCGGCGAGTGAATTCTCCCGGATCCGCCAGGCGCAGGCCCAGCCGCCTCAGCGCGGCATAGCAGGCCTCTACGACGGCCCGACTGCCGTGGAGATGGAGTTCTGCAAGATCCTCGCCCGTCACCGTGCGCGGTGCGGGAAACCAGAGGATCATGCCCTCGTCGAGCACGTCGCCGGCATCGCGCAGGGTCCGCAGTGCGGCCTGCCTGGGTTGCGGAATGATGCCGGCGAGCGCTTCCAAAGCATCGCGCGCGCGCGCGCCACTGATCCGGATGATGGCGATGGCGGAGGGGAGCGCGCCGCTCGACAGCGCGAAGATCGTGTCGCCGGCGGGGTTATTTGGTGCTGCTTCCACCCATATTATCCAGCATATGGCGCCACAGATTGAAGCCCGCCTCGCCCATCGGTCCCCAGCTCTGCATCATCGTTTGGATCGTATCGGGCGTCACGCCTTGCTCGATCGCGGTGCGCATCTTGGACAGATAGGCTTCGTGGAGCGAGGAAAGATCGGGCAGGCCCATGAAGCGGCGAGCCTCTTCCGGCGTGCAATCGACATCGACCGTGATCTTCACCGGCGTCTCCCAGCGCGAGGACTTCGCACGCCTGCTTTAGCCGAGCGGCGGACGATCGCCAATATGGCGGCGGATTTCCACGGTCGATCCCGAGCGTAAAGCGGAAAGAAGCGAAGCCATTCCCGTGCGATCGATCGCGACGCAACCTTCGGTGGGTTTGTCGCCACGCAAATGGAGAAAGATCGCGCTCCCCAGGCCGGGTACCGGCGGTCGATCATTGTGACCGAGGATCAGGACGGCATCGTAGTGGGCATCGTCCCGCCACATCCGCTCCGCGGAAAACGGGTGCGGATGGCGTACCGGCCGATTGTAAGCCGGATCGGAGACATCGTCCGACCAACCGTCGTCGGAGCGTAGCCATCGCCACGGCACTCCGGCGGGCGGGCCAAAGCCATGACCGGGACGAAGGAGGACAGCGCGGACCGGCCAGATCCCAAGCGGCGTATGACCATCCCCTTCGCACTTGTCAGCGGCTTCGCAAGCTCCGCTCCGCCCGATCGCGCAAGGCAAGGTCGTCGCACCGAAATGCAACAGCCCGTCGTCAGTCTCCACGACGATCCGCATCAGAGCATGTGCCCGGTGCGATCCCGCTTCGTGGCGAGATAATCGATATTGTGGGGGTTCGCCGACATGCGATGCTCGATGCGTTCGGCGACGTCGATCCCCGCAGCCGTCAGCCCCGCCACCTTTGCGGGATTGTTGGTCAGCAGCCGGATGCGGGTCTGGCCGATCAGCGCGAGCATGCGCGCCGCCACGCCGAAGTCGCGCTCGTCTATCCCGAAGCCGAGGCGGAGATTGGCGTCGACGGTATCGAAGCCCTGATCCTGCAGCGCGTAGGCCCGCAGCTTGTTGATCAGGCCGATTCCCCGTCCCTCCTGCCGGAGATAGAGCAGGATGCCCCACCTCTCTTCGGCGATGCGATGGAGCGCCCCGTCGAGCTGCGGGCCGCAATCGCATTTGAGCGATCCGAAGACATCGCCGGTCAGGCACTCGCTGTGCAGGCGGACGAGCGGTGGCTGGCCATCCGGCGCGCCGATCACCAGCGCGACATGTTCCGTCGCCTCTTCCGCCGATCTAAATGCAATAATTTCAGTATGTTGGTACGCGGCTGCGACCGGAAGGCGTGCGCGCGAGGCGATGGCGAGATGGCTCGGCGCATCATAATCGAGAATTGCTGCGGCCGAGGGGCAAGGCATCTCGCTCCCCTCCTTCCCATCCCGCACGAAGAAAGCGGGAAGGATGCCGGCCAGCCGCGCCAGCTTGAGCGCCGCCGCCGCCGCTCCATCGGCGCCGGTCGCGCGCGTCGCGAAGGGGCCTTTCATCGGCGACGACAGATCGCGGGCAGGGTCCGCCAACGCGGTCGCGGTGTCGAGATCGAGCCACGGCACCTGCGCAATCCGCACCGCGGCGGGGGCGGCTGCGGCAGGACGCTGGTTCGCGAGCATCAGGGTCGCCGCGCGCTCCGGCGACACCAGCACGTCGTAGCGGCCATCGGGAGCGAAGCCGGCCAGCCGACCGGCGTCGGCGGTCTCGATCGCGAGCAGGGTCAGCGCCGCGCCGGCTTCCCCTATCACGACGGACCAGCCCCGGCGCAGCGCGTCGATCGCGCGGGCGACTTCACGCCGGTCTGCGATCCCGGCGTCGTTCACCAGTCGAACTCGGTGACCAGCGGCACATGGTCGGAGGGTTTCAGCCAGTTGCGGCAATCCTCGTGCACGCGATGCGCCACCGCCGTCTTCGCGACGTCGGGGCTCGCCCACATATGATCGAGCCGCCGCCCGCGATCGTTCACCGTCCAGTCGGGCGAGCGATAGCTCCACCAGGTATGGAGCCGTGCGGGTGCCGGGAAGAAGTGGCGGCCGAGATCAACCCAGCCGTGCGCCGCTTGCATTCGGTTCAGTGCTTCCACCTCGACCGGCGTGTGGCTGACGACGTTGAGCAGCTGTTTGTGGCTCCACACGTCGCTTTCTAGCGGCGCGATGTTGAAATCGCCCACGATCAGCGTCGGCTCGCGCAGATCCTCGGACCAGCGGGTCATCCGCTCGACGAAGGCCAGCTTCTGCGCGAACTTGGGATTGAGCGCGGGATCGGGAATGTCGCCGCCCGCCGGCACGTAGACATTCTCCAGCCGCACGCCGTTGGGCAGGCGGGCGCCGACGTGGCGGGCCTCGCCATTGTCCTGCCAGTCGTGCCGGCCATGCTCGCCCAGCGGAATCCTGGAGAGGATCGCGACGCCATGGTGCATCCGTTGGCCCGCGAGCAAGCGGTGGACGTAGCCGAGCTTCTCGAACGGCGCGTGCGGGAAGGTGCCGTCCTCCACCTTGGTTTCCTGCAGGCAGAGGATGTCGGGCTGTTCGGCGCGCAGGAACTGTTCGACGATCTCGATGCGGGCGCGCACCGAGTTGATGTTCCAGGAGGCGATCTTGGTCGTGGGCATGGCCCTGCGATGTAGGGGACCGGAGGCGTATGCGCCAGATACGGAAAGGCCCCCGTTCCGGGGGCATGGAACGGGGGCCGACCTGGCGTTCGTCACGCAGGCGGGACACGAAGACGGTGTTCCGGACAACAGGGGGAATTCCGGAACGGCTCCGTGGCCGCAGGAGTGGTTTATGCCCCCTCACCTGTCGCGCGGATGAACGGCATCGTTAACTTTGGCTCACCGGAACGCCATGTCGCCGGGATGAAACCGTTCGTCGTTACCGGCGCGGGCCTTGCGGGCGCGGATCCGTCCAGCGGAAGGCCGAATCGTCGATCGGCACATTGAATTTCTGGTTGGCAAGGCGGACGGTCGTGCGGTTGTTCTGCGCGTCCAGCACCTGCCAGCCATCGAGCATCAGCCCGCCCGGCGCGCCGGGGGAGCGGCGGAAGGTGACGGTGATGCTGCCATATTCGCGGTGCTTCTTGTCCTGCCCCGCCAGCATCACGACGTCGGGGCGCCCGCTGGGAATGATCGTCGCGTAGCGGGCGACATCCTTGTTCGGATCGAGCAGCAGCGCCAGCGGCGTGTTGCCGATCGGCCAGCGCGACACCTGCTTCACCGAATAGTCGATCATGGTGAGCGCCTTGCCGTCGCCGACGACCAGGAGGGGCACGCCCTTCTGATACTGGAAGCGCACTTTGCCCGGTTTCTTCAGCTGGATGGTGCCGGAGACGATCTGGCCTTTCGAATTGGTCTGCTCAAAATCGGCGGTCATCGTCTGCACCGCCTTCAGGTGCGCCTGCACGGCGGCGAGATCGGGCGACGGCGCGGGAGCGGGAGCAGCGGCGAGGACGGGCGTGGCGAGGGCCGCGGCAAGCACGGCCGGCGAAAGACGCATCGAGGTACTCCGGATCATGACCGCCGCCGGATAGCGGCTGGCCGTTGAATGGGCTGTGAACCCCAATCGTTTCGGATGCGAGCGGTTCCCGCGCCGTCAGATCGCCTGACCGTCGCGATCGATCAGTACCTCGCGCCTGCCGACATGGTCCGGCGCGCCGACCTTGCCTTCGCGCTCCATCCGCTCGATCAGGCGCGCGGCCGAATTATAGCCGATACGCAGTTGGCGCTGGACGTAGCTGGTCGATGCCTTCTGCGATTCGGCGACTACCTGCACCGCCTTGCGGTAGAGCGCGGCATCGGGCGAATCGTCGTCGGCCGGCGCGCCGTCGAGCGCGAAGCCGCCATCCTCGGGCTCCTCGGTGACCGACGAGATGTAATCGGGCCGGCCCTGCGAGCGCCAGTGATCGGCCACCGCCCTCACCTCCTCGTCGGACACGAAGGGGCCGTGGACGCGGGCGATCTGCTTGCCGCCGGGCATGTAGAGCATGTCGCCCTTGCCCAGCAGCTGCTCGGCGCCCTGCTCGCCCAGGATGGTGCGGGAATCGATCTTGGACGTCACCGCGAAGGAGATGCGCGTCGGCAGGTTCGCCTTGATCACGCCGGTGATGACGTCGACCGACGGACGCTGGGTGGCCATGATGAGGTGGATGCCCGCCGCACGCGCCTTCTGGGCGAGGCGCTGGATCAGGAATTCCACCTCCTTGCCCGCCGTCATCATCAGGTCGGCCAACTCGTCGACGATGACCACGATCTGCGGCAGCACCTCGTAATCGAGCTGCTCCTCCTCGTAGACGGGATGCCCGCTCTCGCCATCGTAGCCGGTCTGCACGCGGCGCCCGAGCCGCTGGCCCTTGGAATTGGCGACCTTCACCTTCTCGTTGAACGAGGCGAGGCTGCGCACGCCGACCGACGACATCATCCGGTAGCGCTCCTCCATCTGCTCGACCGCCCATTTGAGCGCGCGCACCGCCTTGGCGGGCTCGGTGACGACGGGCGAGAGCAGGTGGGGGATGTCGTCGTAGATGCTCAATTCCAGCATCTTCGGATCGATCATGATCATCCGGCACTGCTTGGGCGTCAGCCGGTAGAGCAGCGACATGATCATGCAGTTGAGGCCGACCGACTTGCCCGATCCCGTGGTGCCGGCGACGAGCAGATGCGGCATCGGCGCGAGATCGGCCACCACCGGATCGCCGGCGATATTCTTGCCGAGGATGATCGGCAGCTGCGCGGTGCCGTCCTCGAACTGCGCGCAGGCGACCATCTCGGAGAAGACCACCGCCTCGCGCTTCGCGTTGGGCAGTTCGATGCCGATCACCGTGCGGCCGGGGATGGTGGCGATGCGCGCCGACAGCGCCGACATGTTGCGCGCGACGTCGTCGGCCAGCGCGACCACGCGGCTCGCCTTGATGCCGGATTCGGGCTCCAGTTCGTACATGGTGACGACCGGGCCGGGCCGGACCTGGGTGATCTTGCCGTGCACCTTGAAGTCGTCCAGCACGGTTTCGAGCAGGCGGGCGTTGCGCTCCAGCGCGGCCTTGTCAATCGCCTGGCCGCCGCCGGTCGGCACCGGCGCCAGCAGGTCGATCGAGGGCAGCACATATTCGTCGCGCAGATCGAGCGAGGCCTGGCGCTTGCCCTCGGGCTTCTTGGGCGCGGCGGCCTGGCGGTCGGCGATGATCGGGCGGGAGGGCGCGCGGGGTTCCCGTGCGGCCACGGGGGTCGGCTCGTCCTCTTCCCGATCGTCGAAATCCTCGTCGTCATCGATCGAGATCGTGCGGCGCGGCGTGCGCTTCTGCGCAACGCGCGCGACCGGGCGCGTGGTCTGCTGGCCGGCGCGGACCAGCCAGTCCCACTCCTCGGCTTCCAGCCCGATCGCCTTGGTCCACAGCCACACGCCCAGCGCCAGGGCGATCAGCTCGATCGCGTAGCGCAGCGGCATATCGAAGCCCGGCGCCTTGACGAGCCCCAGCCCCGCATCCACCGCATCGGCACCGAGGATGCCGAACGCCCCACCCCAGCCTGCGGGCAACTGCAGGCTGGTGCTTTCGCGGAACAGGGTGACGGCGGTGCCGGCGGAAAGCAGGGCAAGCAAGGTGACCAGCGAGGCGCGGCCCCAGCGGCCCGTGCCGCGCCCGCGCATCAGCCGCACGCCGGGCACCAGCACGATCGGCACCCACGCGGCGGCGAGCGGCCCGAACAGCATCAGCAGCGCGTCGGCCGCCCAGGCGCCGATCGGGCCGATCCAGTTGAGCGTCTGCCCGCCCGACACCGTGTTGATCGCCGAATCGGCGCGGTGATAGGTCGCCAGTGCCACCGCGATCAGCAACGCGGCCGCGATCAGCGCCGCGCCGATCGCGACGCCGCTCGATCGCGCCACCACCTGCGCCACCTTCTCGCGCCAGGGCGCTGCCCGCACCGCCACGCTGCCCGCCATGTCCTTAAGCTCCCCGCTTGGGGCAGACCGTGCCCCAAATGTTCCGTTCGACCCTGTCCCTCCAAATCCTACTAGTCAAGCACGCCGCCTTCCGCCCCCGATCGATCGTCGCTAGAGCGAGTCCGATGAGCGACACCCTGCACAGCGACGTGATCATCCTCGGCGCCGGCCTCGTCGGCTGCGCATTGGCGACGGCGCTGGCGAAGGGCGGAGTGACCGTCACCATCGTCGACCCCGCCCCCGCCACGCAGATCCGCGAGACTCATTTCGACGGCCGCGCCTCGGCGGTCTCCTCGACGAGCTGGCGGATGATGGAGGCGATCGGCGCCACCGAACGCTTCGGCCAATATGCCAACCCGATCGAGCGGATCGAGGTGGGCGAGCAGGGCGCGCGCGGCCTGCTCAACTTCCAGCCCGATCTGGAGAGTGATGGGCCGCTGGGCATGATGGTGGAGAATCGCTACCTCCGCATCGGCCTGCGCGAGGCGGCCGAGGCATCGGACGGCGTCACCGTGCTGATGTCGCGCCGCGCCGCGCAGGTGGAGCGCGATGCCGCCGGCGTGCGCGTGACGCTGGACGACGGGCGCGAGCTCAAGGCCGCTTTGCTGGTCGGCGCCGAGGGCCGCCGCTCGCCGACGCGCGACGCCGCCGGCATCGCGGTGGCGCGCTGGGAATATCACCACGTCGCGATGGTCGGCATGCTCGAGCATGAGGCGGATCACCGCAATATCGCGCACGAGCTGTTCTATCCCGCCGGCCCCTTCGCGCTGCTGCCGATGCAGGGCGGCCATCGTTCGGCCCTGGTGTGGACGGTGTCGGAGGCCGACGCGCCCGCCATGCTCTCGCTGTCCGAGCGCGCCTTCACCGCCGAGGCGCAGAAGCGGATGGGCGGGATGCTGGGCGCGATCAAACTCGCCGCCCCGCTCGCCAGCTTCCCGCTCGGCTTCCACCATACCGCGCGGATCACCGCCGAGCGGCTGGCCCTGGTGGGGGACGCCGGACACGGCATCCACCCGATCGCCGGCCAGGGCGTCAATCTCGGCTTCCGCGATGCGGCCGCGCTGGCCGAGGTGCTGATCGAGGGTGTGCGCTTGGGCCTCGATCCGGGCGACCACCAGCTGCTGCAGCGCTACGAGCGCTGGCGCGGGCTTGACACCTTCCTGGTGGCGTCCGCGACCGACGGCCTCACCCGCCTGTTCGGCATCCCCGGCAAGCCCGCCAGCCGCATCCGCCGCTTCGGCATCGGCATGGTGGAGCGCATCGCGCCGCTGAAGGACGTCTTCATGGCCGAGGCGCGGGGGGAAAGCGGCACGCTGCCGAAGCTGTTGACGGGGCAGATGGTGTAATCAAAATCCTCCCCGGCAGGGGGAGGATTTTTCAGAGCCGCCGCGCCTCTTCCACCAGCAGCACCGGCACGCCGTCGCGGATCGGGTAGGCCAGCCCCGCCTCGTCGGAGACCAGTTCCTCGCCCTCCTGCCTGAGCGGGGTGCGCGTCAGCGGGCAGACCAGCAGGGCCAGCAGCTCGGCGTCGATCACTGTAGCGTCGCCCCGCTGTCGTCGCCGTCGCTGTCGTCGAGGCGGAAGAAGCGGAGGAACTGTACCACCAGATCGGCGCGCTCGGCGATGGTCGGCGCCTCCAGCAGCGCCTGTTTGGTGGCGACGTCGAACGGCGTCACCTGCGCCACGCCGTTGACCAGCCCCTCGTCGTCGAGCCGCTCCACCGCGGCCCAGTCGATCGCATAGCCCTTGGCGTCGGCATAGCGGCGCGCCTCGCGCTCCAGATCGGCGCGTAGCGCGATGCCGAGCGGATCGGGATCGGCGCCGTCGGTGGCGAACGCCTCGGTATCGGCCTCCACCTGGCGGAAGGGCGTGGTGACGTCGAGCTCGCTGACCAGCCGGAAGCGGGTGAGGCCTTCGAGGATCAGGTTGAAGCGGCCGTCGTCCAGCGCCTCCACCTCGGCGATGCGGCCGACGCAACCGATATCGAACAAGGCCGGCTTCTGCGCTGTTTCGTCGCGCGGCTGGATCATGCCGATGCGCCGGTCGCGCGCCATGGCGTCGGACACCATCGCCCGGTAGCGTGGCTCGAAGATGTGGAGCGGCAGCAGCGCGCGGGGGAAGAGCAACGCGCCCGCCAGCGGAAAGATGGAGAGGCGCGCCACTTGCGATCAGCCGAACAGCACGGTGGAGAGCCGCCGCCGCTGCGCCGAGACCCACGGATCCTCGAGGCCAATCGAGGCGAACAGCTTGAGCAGCAGCTCCTTGGCGGCGCCCTCGTTATGGGCGCGGTCCTGCGCGATGGAGGCGAGCAGGTGGTCCGCCGCACCGTCGCGATCGCCCGCCGCCATCAGGCCGCCGGCCAACTCGTAGCGCGCGTCGAGATCTTGCGGGTTGGCCTCGACCGCCTGCCGGAGCGGAGTGAGATCGTCGACCGGCGCGGTCTCCTTGGCCAGCGCCACCGCCGCCTTCACCTGCGCGAGCGCCGGATCCTTGGCCTTGTCCTCGGGCAGCGCCGCCAGCAGCGCTTCCGCCTCGTCGGCGCGGCCGAGCTTCAGCAGTGCCTGCGCGCGGCCCGCCGCCACCGCGACATTGTCGGGCGCCATCTCGGCGACCTGCTCGAAGATACCGAGCGCGCGCTCCGCATCGCCCTCGGCCAGCACCGCCTCGGCCATCGCGACATATTGCTCGATGTCGGCCGCCATCGGATCGCCCGGCGCCTCGATCGGCAGCTGGGCGAGCAACTGGTCGAGCATCCTCGACAGTTGTGATTCGGTGCGCGCCTGGGTCAGGTCGGCGACCGGCTGGCCCTGGAAGATCGCGTAGACGGTGGGGATCGATCGGATCTGGAACTGGGCGGCGATGAACTTGTCCTTGTCGACGTCGATCTTCACCAGCGTCACGCCCTTGGGCGCATAATCGGCGCAGACCTTCTCGATCACCGGGCCGAGCTGTTTGCAGGGGCCGCACCATTCCGCCCAGAAATCGACGATGACGAGGCCCGTCATCGACGGCTCGACCACGTCGCGCCGGAAGGCCTCGACCGCCTCGCGGTCCGCCGCGCTCATTCCCAGGGTCGCCACGTCGTCACTCCTGCTCAGTGCATATTCGGGGCGCCTTATGTGGCCCCGAAGGGCCGCCTGCCAAGCCCTGCGAAAAAACGCGACGAATCGGCTTGCCGACCCCGGAAGCCTTTGCTAGTGGGCCGGCCTCCCGCGGCGGTCCACACCGTCGCCAGCGCCAGAGCGGGCGTAGCTCAGGGGTAGAGCACAACCTTGCCAAGGTTGGGGTCGAGGGTTCGAATCCCTTCGCCCGCTCCAGGATTTCTAAGGAAAACAGATATATAGGAACTCATTCCGAGAAGGATGACCCATGGCCCTTGGTTCTGGTGTCCACCTGGTGTCCACGGCGTAGCCGGACGTCGGGCAATATTCGCGCGTCGATGGCGATATTCGCTGTTCGATAGGCGCTACGGCATCGCCGCCACTTGCACTCAAACCATGATCGAGAACGGACAGGTCTGGGAATTTTTACGGATTTCCTCATTTCCCGCCTCGACTAGAGCTATCGACGGAGTTGCACACTTGTGGACCTTGCCTGCCGAGAGCGGGGCATGAACGGACGGCAAAATGGACCAAATACGGAACGGGTATGCGTTCCGCATACGAGGAAGACGTGAAACTCGGACGTCCGCGGCAAGCAGAGACAGGGCTAGCGCTTTAACCAGAAGAAGCAGTTTGCTGATCCGGAGCCGCCGATTCGAGGCATAATAGTGCAGTAGAGGCAATCGACACGGTGTCGCTGATCGCTTCGATTTTTGCCGAGAAGGCCACGGATTCTTGTAACATCACGCCTCGGATGGATTCGTATCACCTGCGCCTGACCCCGTCGCGCCATGGCCGGATTGATGAGCGTAGCAAGATGTCGAGGTGTGACGCCCGACAACGGATGGAGTCGAGTGTACGGCCCATCTCACTCGCGATGGCAGACAATGGCTGTCTGGCCACGACGCGCTGGCGAAGCTCTAAATCGGCGTCGTTGGTCCAGCGCCGCCTCCGGTTATCAGGGCCGCTCAACCGATCGCCTCCTCCAAAAGGAGCAGCCCAAGGAAGCCGACAAAGAACATAGCGCTGATCAGCGCGCTATCCGGCTTCTCATGGGCTTCGACGAGCAATTCTTCGGTCACTAGGTAGAGCAGCGCCATCAATCCAAACGCAAGGAAACCAGAAATCACCACCGGCGATAGACTTGCGACTGGAGTGGAAATGAGCGCGCCGAGCGGCAGAAGAAAAGCCAAGCCGACGGTGATCGCCACAATCTTGGCCTTTGAACGAATGGTCTCGCCCAGTTCGGCGGTAACGGTGACACCAAGGAACAGCACTTCCAGCGTCAGAGCGATTGTGAGCAGTATGCCGGCCTTTGCCCCGGCCAAAAAGGCCAGGCCCAGCACGAGACCGTCTATAAGGATGTCCGTGCCAATCGCGCCGAGCAGCGCAATCGGACTGGTCGATCGCCCTTCCATCGACTTCAGCACAAGCATCACTGCAACCCCGATCGCTCCGCCGGTCAGCGTTGCGATTGGCGAGGCCTGATGGACGACTTGCGGCAGGATTTCCGTTGCGGCAGCTGCGAAAACCACCCCGGCCGCAAGATGCTGAACACCACTCGTCACCGCTGCACCGGGAGGGCGAAGGACCGCGACGATAGCGCCGATCGCGACGGCAACTACCGGAACGATGGTGTAAAAGAGGACCTGCATTGCCGTTGCTCCAAACGCTCACATGGAGGGCATTTCTAATGAAAGCCGATTGATCGGAAGACGGCCGCGCTCCTAAACAACCTTGTCTGGTTCGAGCTCACAATCGGTGTCGGGATCGGTTTCGATCTGGATTGTGGCATGGCCGATACCAAACCGCTCCTTCAAAGACGTCGCAATCCCGGCCACGAATGCGTCGCCTGGATATCCCGTAGGCACAAGGAGGTGAACTGTTAACGCAGTCTCGGTCGTGCTCATCGGCCAAACATGCAGATCGTGGATCGCCTCGACTTTATCCCGTGCCAAAAGAAAAGATCCAACATCTGACGGATCGAGCCCCGATGGAGCTGCCTGTAAGCTCATGTTTACGGAATCCCGCAACAGGCCCCATGTGCCCCACGCCACTACAGCCACGAGTATAAGACTTGTCCAGGGATCGATCCATGACTTGCCGGTCAGCACGATGGCAAAGCCCGCGACGACAACACCGGCCGAGATCAGGGCGTCGGACGCCATGTGAAGAAACGCGCCCCGGATATTCAGATCGCCCTTGCGGCCCCTCATGAACAACAGCGCCGTCACGCCATTGATCACGATGCCGATCGCCGCCACAATCATCACGGTCTTGCCGATGACGGGCGCCGGCTCGATAATCCGGCGGATCGCTTCGACGGCGATGACGCCGATTGCGACAAGCAACAGCAGCGCATTGAGCAATGCGGCGAGGATCGAGGAACTTCGCAGACCATAGGTATAACGCCCTTTCGGGCTTCGCTGGGCGACAGTTGCCGCCCCCCATGCCATTAGCAGCCCCAGCACGTCGCCAAGGTTGTGGCCGGCATCCGCAAGCAGGGCCATAGATCCGGAAAGCAGGCCATAGACGGCCTCGACGACGACGAAGGTGGTGTTGAGCGCCGTACCGATTGCAAAGGCAACTCCGAAGCTCGCGGGTGCGTGGCTATGGCCGGGTCCACCGTGGTTGTGACCGTGACCTCCATGGCTGTGTTCCGCGTGGCTATGCCCGGCATGGTCGTCACGTGCGTCGGGGTGATGCGAATGATTATGGCCGCTCATTGACGTTTTCTCTTCCTATCGGGCGATGCGCGCTGAGATAATTTTTGCCACGCTCGCGTTTTTCCTGATAGCGTGATCTATCGATGTTTGCTGGTAAAACAGCCACTGCCTCGCCTCTTCAGATCGGTCTCGGAATCCCGCGGGGCAGGCACGGCGGGCAGACAGCTTAGTTTGAGAGGCCGCGAGTAGCGGAGCGTAAGAAAGGTGATTATGCTCAAGACTGTGGCAATGTCGTAGAGACCATAGCCGACGGCAGCGCCGACGGCGCCCGTTGCCCAAAGACCGGCAGCCGTGGCCGTACCGGAAGCCTAGCCCGCCTGCTTCAGGATGACGCCTCCGCCGATGAAACCGACGCCGGTGATAAGGCCCTTCAAGGATCCGCGCCTGGGACGGCGATCCCTTTCCCATCACGGCCATGCCGATCAGGACGAATCCCCAGCTCGCCAGGGCGACGAGCGGGAATGTGCGAACCCCGGCGCTTCGCTCTTCTTTCTCGCGATCCCAACCAATCGGCAGGCTTAGCGCGTACGCGGCGAGAAGGTTGAAGACATGGGACAGCATTTCGCTCACGTTCCCGAAGACGAGCTGCATGGACGGAGCGCTGCTCATTTGCTTCGAACACAGACAGCGGCGTTCTGCCCCTGATCCTGAATGAGAAGCTGCGTGCCCGTCATCTCGGCCGAAATGCGCTTGCCGACATACCTTTGGCCTTGGCCCGGCGCGTGCAGCCTTTCAGGTTTGCCTCCGATCGAGGTTCGGATAACGATCGTCAGCCCGTCGGATAGAAAGTCGACACCGGCACTTGATCCATCGTTGCAGCGATAAAGGCGCTTACCAACGATACCCGGGGTCAGTCCTGCCTCGCCGTCGCGAGATCCATCGTCCGATGGCGTGTTCGAACACGCAGCGAGCACGACAAAGGACAGCGCAGCCAACCAGCGTGAGCGACGGATCGTCGATCGGCCAAGCGACCGAATGTCCACTGTTCGCCGTGGACGCGCAGCGCTGAGGCTGGCGTCCACGGCAGGGCGCGGCGAAGGCATGCGCGAGGGGGGCTTGCACACCTGCTGCGACCTGGCTCTGAAAGTCATGGATGAAGCCGCGGCGTTTCATCGCAGCCGGCGCCGAAGCCTTCCGTCTGAATCGTGGAATGCTCGATCTCGAACCTCTCTTCGAGCAGCATGGTGAGCCGGCGTCGAACATCACCCGGATGGGCGCCATCGAGCAGCGTCACATGCGCGGTGCAAGATACCTCGTTGTTGGTCATCGACCAGACGTGCAGATCGTGAACGCCCGCAACGCCCGCTTCCTGCGTGAGCGTCGAGCGGATCTGTTTCAGATCAATCCCGGCGGGAACGCCTTCGAGCAAAACATTGATTGTGTCGCGCAGGAGTATCCATGTCCGCGGCAGCACCCACAGCCCGATTGCGACCGCGACGATCGGGTCAACCCATGTCCATCCGGTAAAGCGGATTGCCAGAGCGCCGGCGATCACACCGACCGATCCGATCATATCCGCCCACACTTCGAGATAGGCGCCCTTGACGTTGAAGCTGGCGTTCTTCCCGGACGTCAAGAGCCGCATCGCGATGATGTTCACGGCAAGTCCGATCACGGCCACGATCATCATGCCTGTCGCCTGGATAGGCTGCGGGCTCTGGAAGCGCGTCACGGCCTCGACCAGCACATAAATCGCGACCGCGAACAGGAGGAGCGCATTGAAAGCGGCCGCCAGGATCTCGAACCGTCGATACCCGAAGGTGCGCCTGTCGTCTGCCGCCTTTCGACCCAGGCGAATCGCCATGAGCGCGATAACGAGCGCCACGACGTCGGTCATCATGTGCGCCGCGTCGGACAGCAATGCGAGGCTGTTGAAGACGAATGCGCCGACAACCTCGGCGACCAGATAGGTGCTGGTCAGCGCCAGCGCCCAGCTTAGCGATCGGGCATTCGCACCAGCGGTATGGTCGTGCGCGTGCCCGCCTTCGGCATGATCATTCATCGATCAGTTTCCCTGACCAGAGGACGGTGGGCGGCCATGCCGTGCTTTGGCGCGCGTTCCGCGGCGCTTTCCGGGATGGCGCGGGATGAGACAGGGCCTGGCGCAAATACCGCTCGAGCGCCCGGTCCGCCGCTGCAAGTGAGCCGAGCGCTCGTGTCGTCAGGTCGCCAAAGCCCAATTTCATGAGCAACCCGGTCCATTGCATCCGATGGCGTACCTGTGTCCCGTTCGGCATCGGCTCGATCTCGTAGATCTCTTCGATCGACAGCATGCCATTGAGGCCCGTTCGCCACGCGATCTCGCGCGGTTTGCTGAGGCGCGTTATCGTTGCGCGGGTCGTGAAAGCCCTTCGAATATACCGGCTGGGGAACGTGTAGCCGACTTCGGCACCCAATGCGGCCTCCCCGGTCATTCGTACCGATGGATGCCAGCGCCCGTAGCCTTCGAGGTCGGACAATGTCGTCCAGACGCGAAGCGGCGACGTCGCGATCGTCGTGGAGTTGGTAACTTCCAGCATGATGTTTCACCTCGATCGGGCGAGGCGGCCACCCGGCATCCCGAGCGGCCGCCGTCTGCCTAGCTGGTGGCTTGCGCGACGATCGCGGCTTCGCCGCCGATGATCTCCACGGCTTCGAGTGTGACCAGCCCGATGCCGGGAATGTCGGCAAGCGTCGTGACGAATTCGCGCAACCGGGCTTCCTCGTCGACGATCTCCACCACCAACGATCGATCATCCTCAAGGATGTGGCGGCGATGGACCTGGGCGGATCGCCCGAAGCCTACCAGCGCCTGCAACACGGTCGCACCGGCCATGCCGGCGTCACGCGCTCGTCGCGCCACCACCTCGAACACCTTTCGGTCGCCGAGATAGGCGGCCTCATCGGTGTAGATGCGGAGCAGCTTTGCTTGTTTGCTCATCTTGGGCTCTCCTCAGACAACTGTCGGTGATGGGGTATCTGACTCAGGCTCTTCCGGCCGTATTTTCCTGCCCTTCCCGACCCGCTCGCCAAGACCCAGGACCACCTTGGCGATGGCGGGGAGGACGAGAAGCGTCAGGATCGTCGCCGCGACCAGACCGCCGATGACGGTCGTAGCGAGCGGCTTCTGCACTTCGGCGCCGGTGCCGTGGGCAAGCGCCATCGGCACGAAACCGATCGCGGGAACGAAGCCGGTCATGATGACCGCCCGCATCTTCTCACGGCAACCGTCGATGATCGCTTCGCCCAGCTCGACGCCATGTTCGATCCGCTCGCGGATCGCGGACATCACGACGAGACCGTTGAGGACGGCGACGCCCGCGAGACAGATGAAGCCGACCGCGGCCGAGACGGAGAACGCGATCCCCGTCGCCGCCAGCGTGTAGACCCCGCCCGCCAGGCCAAGCGGCACCGCGAGGAATACCGAGGTAGCCCGTCCAAGGCTGCCCAAGGCCATGTAGAGCAGCCCGAAGATGCCGAGGAAGCACAGCGGAACGACGATCGAGAGACGCTTCGATGCGGCTTGGAGGTTCTGGAACTGGCCGCCCCACTCCAGGTAATAGCCGGCAGGAAGTTTGAGTTTGTCGACCTTGGCCTGCGCCTCGGCGACAAACGACCCCACGTCGCGCCCGCGCACGTTCGCCTGGATGACGACGCGACGCTTGCCGTTCTCGCGGCTAATCTGGTTGAGACCATCCGTGAAACGGAACTGGGCGACCGCCGACAGCGGCACCGACTGCCTTTTCTGCCCCACCTCGGCCGGGAGCAGGACCGGGATGGCTTGCACCGTATCGAGGTTCATGCGCGTCTCGTCGGGCACGCGGACCGTGATGTCGAACCGTCGATCGCCCTCGAACAGCAGGCCCGCTTCCCGTCCGCCCATGGCGGCGCCAACCGTGTCGGCGACCTCCTGGACGGTAAGGCCGTAGCGCGCGATCGCCGCACGATCGAAGCGCACGTCGAGCGTGGGGGCGCCACCCGTCTGATCGGCCTTCACGCTCGCCGCGCCGGGGACGCCTTGAAGCACGCGCACGATCTCGTTCGCCGACGCAGACATCTTGTCGAGGTCGTCACCGTAGAGCTTGATCGCGACGTCGCCACGCACGCCCGCGATCAGCTCGTTAAAGCGGAGCTGGATAGGCTGGCTGACCTCGAACAGGTTGCCTAGCTGAGTGCCCGCCGCCTTTTCTACCTTCGCGACAAGCTCGGCTTTGGTTTCGCCCTTGGGCCATTCGTCCTGCGGCTTCAGAATCACGAAGCCGTCCGAGATGTTCGGCGGCATCGGGTCCGTGGCGACTTCGGCCGTGCCGGTCTTGGAAAACATCAACTGCACTTCGGGGATCTTGCTGACCGATCGCTCCACATTGCGCTGCATGATGAGGGATTGTTCGAGCGACGTGGACGGCACGCGGGTCGACGCCAGCGCTAGGTTCTTCTCGTCGAGCTGCGGGATGAACTCCTGCCCCAGCAATCCGAACACGGGCGCGCAGGCTAGAAAGAAAGCCACGCCGCCAATGATGAAGGGCCAGGGACGTGCAACCGCCTTGCCCAGCACCGGCAGATAGCGTTCCTTTGCCTTCGCGATCAGCCAGACCTCCTTTTCCGACACCTTGCCCCGGATCAGGATGGCCACCAGTGCCGGCACGAGCGTGATCGCCAGCACGAAGGCAGCGATAAGCGCGAGCATGATGGTGATCGCCATCGGTGAGAAAGTCTTGCCCTCGACGCCGGTGAAGGTGAGCAGCGGTGCGAAGGCGAGCAGGATGATCGCCTGACCGAACACTGTCGGCCTGATCATCTCCTGAGATGCGTGCATCGTCTCCTCGAGACGTTCCCGGATCGAGAGTGCGCGTCCCTCGCGCTCCTGCCTGTGCGCGAGCTTCGCAAGACAGTTTTCGATGATGATGACCGCGCCGTCGACGATCAGGCCGAAGTCGAGGGCGCCAAGGCTCATCAGGTTTCCGGGCACACCGAAGATGTTCATGCCCGTCGCCATCATCAGGAACGAGAACGGGATGACGAGGACGGCGATGATCGCCGCGCGCCAGTTTCCGAGCAGGATGAAGAGTGCGAGCGCCACGAGCAGCGCGCCCTCGGTGAGGTTCTTCTGGACCGTCTCGACGGTCGCGCCGACGAGCTTGGCGCGATCCAGCACGACTTCGACCTTCACGCCTGGAGGCAGGGTCTTCGCCACCTGTTGCAGCCTGTCCCCGGCCGCCTTGGCGACGATGCGGCTGTTCTCGCCGATCAGCATGAGTGCCGTGCCGACAACCGCTTCGCTGCCGTTCATGCTACCGGCACCGGTGCGCAGGTCGCCTCCGATCTTGACGTTGGCGACGGCGCCCACCGTCACCGGCACGCCGCCGCGCGTCGCAACAACGGCGTTGCGGATTTGCTCGACCGAGCGAATGCGCGCGTCCGCACGGACGAGATAGGCGTCGCCGCCGCGGTTGAAGTAGTTCGCGCCGACGGCGAGATTGGCTGCTTCCAGCGCTTGGCTAAGCTCCGAATAGGAAATGCCGAATGCGGCAAGCTTTGTCGGATCGGGCTCGACGACGAAGGTCTTCGCATAGCCGCCGATGGAATCGACGCCGGCGACGCCCTGCACGTTGCGAAGCTGGGGTCGGATAATCCAGTCCTGGACCGTCCGCAGATAGCCCGATTGCGCCACCTCGTCGGTAAGACGATCACCATCGGGGGTGAGGAAGCTGCCGTCCGATTGCCAGCCCGGTTTTCCGTTCGCGATCGGGGCGCCCTTTCCTCCGGGATGGGTGTAGCCGACCGTATACATCAGGATTTCGCCCAGGCCGGTCGTGACTGGCCCGATCTGCGGCTGTACGCCGGTCGGGAGTGTATCCTGGGCGGCGATCAGCCGTTCGCCGACCTGTTGGCGGGCGAAGTAGAGGTCCGTCGAGTCCTTGAAGATCGCGGTCACTTGGCTGAACCCGTTACGGGACAGCGAACGCGTGGTTTCCAGGCCTGGAATACCGGCCAGAGCGGTTTCGACCGGATAAGTGACCAGCTTCTCCATCTCGACCGGAGACAGGCCCTTGTTGACGGTGTTGATCTGCACCTGCTTGGTCGTGATGTCGGGCACGGCGTCGATCGGCAGCTTCATGAGCTGCCACACACCAAGCCCGCCTATCGCCAGAAACAGGAAGAGGACCGCCCATCTTACGCGAACGGAGAGGGCCATGAGGTTGGCGATCATGGTCTATTCCTCCTCGCCCGCGCTCTTGCCGAGTTCGGCCTTGAGCAGGAATGCGTTCTTGGTGGCGATGGTCTGACCGGCAGCGAGCCCGCCCACGATCTCGACACGGCCAGCGCTGCGCTGTCCGAGCGTCACGAACTTCGCCTTGAAACCGTCTTTGGTCCTCACAAATACAGCGTCCTTGCCATCGACGGTCTGGACCGCCTCGTCCGGCACGACGATCGCCTTGGTCTGTTCGCCGCCGCTGGGAAGCAGACGGACGCGGACCGCGAGGCCCGGCACCAGACTGGCGCTGTTGACGTCGAGGACGGCCGTCGCCTGACGGGTCTCACCGTTGAGCGTGGGTGTGACCGACCGCACCCTGGCATCGAGCGTGCCGCCATTCGGCAGCTCGACGATGGCGCGATCCCCCTGGCGGATGCGTTCGGCGTCGGACGGCAGGATAGCCGCCTCGATCTGGATCTGGCGCGGGTCCGCGACACGGAACAGTTCGGTCTCGGGCTGCACGAAGGCGCCCAAGCTCACGCTCTGCGCCGTCACCCGGCCCGAAATCGGGCTAGCAACGATGACGCCCCGTCCGTCGCTCGTCACGTTCGCTGCGCCGGCCGCTACCTCCGCGCGGCGCGCTTCTGCTGAAGCGGCAGCAGCCTCGGCCTGGGCCTGCTCATAGTCGACGCGCGCCGAGACCTTCTGGTCGAAGAGATAGCGTTCGCGCGCGAGGTTCTTGTTCGCCAATGTGGCCTTGGCGCCGGCGACGCTGCGATCGGCCGCGATTTGGGCTGCGTCCCGGCTCACGACGATGGCCAGGGCTTCGCCGGCACGGACCGGATCGCCCAATCTCTTGAACACACGGGTGACGGCGCCACCGGCGCGCGCCGTGACGATCGCCTGCCCGGTCGGTGACGCCGTGACGGTCGATTGCGATACGATCTCGGCGCCGAGGCCGCCCGGCTGAACGACTTCGGTCAGCAAGCCCGCGCTTTTGATCGCGTCCGGCGCGATCGTGACCGTATCAGCGGCAGCCTCTGGCTTCTTCTCTTCCGGCTTTGCGGCCTGCTCCGTAGGGGCGGCGGACGGCGTTCCCGTGCAGCGCGCGACGGAAAAACCGCCGATCGCCGCCACCAACACGGCGGCGGCGACGCCGCCCATGAGGCGTTTGTCTTGGGCAATCATGAAAAATCTCCGGAATGGGGTGCGCGCGGACAGCGTCCGGCATTGAGCGGCGGGCAGCTCGGCCGCGCCTCGATCAAGGTAGGAACAGCCATCATCAGCGCGCGTCCGGCGCTGGCGCTGTGAGACGCGCCAGTCGCGCTTCGGCGTCATGGTAATTGGCAAGCGCATCCGCGTAGGCGGCGCGCGTGTCGGCCAGCGTCTGCTCCGCCTGGAGTAGATCCAACTGACTAAACTTGCCTTGTGCGTAGCCCACCCGGGCTATGCGGGCCGCCTCGGCAGCCGCCGCGAGCGCGGGGCCGCCGGCGGTCCGTGCTGACGCCGCTGCGTTGTCGAGATCGGCCTGTGCGCCGGCGATGTCCTGCTCGGCGTCGAGACCTACAAGACGCCGCTGGGCATCCGCCTGATCCTGCAGGGCCTGCGCCTGACGAACCGCTGCGGTGCCGTTGTTGAACAGCGGTAGCGGGATGGCCAAGCCTAGCACGGCTGCGGTGTCGTTTGTCGCCGCTAGGCGCCTTGCGCTGGCGCTGATCGTGACATCCGGCACGCGCTGGGAGCGCGCCAGCCTGACCTGGGCCGACGCGGTGTTGAGATCCGCACGCGCCGCTGCAAGCGTCAGGGTGCTGGAGGCCCCGGCGGGCAGTCGCGGACCATAACTCTCCTGCTTGATACTGGTGAACCACGCGACGTCGAGCGGCCCCGTCAGCGGCTGACCTAACAGGCGCGCCAGATTGCCCCGCGCGACCTCGGCGACGCGCACCGCCTTCTGTTCGCCGAGACTGGCGTTGACCCGAAGCACGTCGGCGCGCTGCTGGTCGATCGGCGCGCCGGCACCGGCCTGGACGCGCGTTTGCGCGGCCTTGAAGGCATTGTCCGCAATGCGCGTCTGATCGCGGGCAATGCCCAACCGCTGTTCGGCTGCTATGGCCTCGATATAGGCCTGGGTTACGCGAAGCCGCAGGTCGGCCGCTGCGATCGCCGCGTTGATCTGCGCCCGGTCGCCCTGCGAATTTGCCACGGCGATGCGTGCCGAGCGTTTGCCGCCCAGTTCGATGGGAAGGGCTAGACCGACAGTCGTCTCGGCGCTTCTCGCGCCACGATACTGGCCCGAGCCCGCGACGTTTTCAGTCACCGCCTGGATCTCAGGATTGGGACGTAGCCCGGCGACCGTCCGTGCCGCGCTCGCGGCGCGCACCCCGGCCGAGGCGGATTGTAGGGATGGCGAAAAGGCGCCGGCAAGCGACAGAGCGCGGTCGAGTGAAAACGTCTGCTGGTCAGCAGGCGGCGGCGATGTCGCCGTTTGCGCCTGCGCGACCGACGCGCACGACGCGACGGCCAGAAAGGCCGCGGTGAAACGGTGCATGGATGGAGGACTCCTGACGAACCTTCAAATCCCGCGCGGCGAGGCCGGCGGGGGCGAGGATTTCGTCAGGCTTGTGGAGGTCGCAGCGCTGGGTCGGTCGGGGCGCCCGCCATCTTGGCCTCGCTCCATGCAATCGCACGTACAGGCGGGAGGTTAGCCACCACGATACGATCCGAAGTGACTGGAACGCCGACGAGGTGGTCGTGGCAGGTGTTGTGGTGGTGAGGATAGGCCTTGTCGGAATCGGCAGGAACCTGGTCGCCATCACCGTCGCTATGATCGACCATCTGCGCGGTAGAAACCTCTACGCTCACCGGATTTTCGCGCGCGTGGGCAATCTCGGCCACGCCCAACGAGAGGACCACCGAAAGGCAAGCCAGGAGGAAGCGGAGCCGACGCATCGTCATCGGCCTTAGCATCCCTTCATTGCAAAATGGTAATGCAAATCAGCCATGGCCTATCCA
>BACX01000761.1 GCA_000333335.1 Sphingomonas-like bacterium B12
AGCGCGCGAGCGTGGCATCCGCACCGAGTTCCTCCGCCGCGGCACCGACCGCGGCGGCAGCCTCGGCCGGACGGAAGCCGAGATTGGCGAGCGCGGAGAGCGCATCCGCCTCGGCGCTGCCCTTCTGGGCCGATACCGCACCGCCGACCGGGCCGAGTGCGGGGCCGGCCTTGTCCTTCAGCTCGGTGACGATCCGCAACGCCAGCTTCGGGCCGACGCCGTTGGCGCGCGCCACCATCGCCTTGTCGCCCGACGCCACCGCGCGCGAAAGTTCGTCCGGAGCCAGCACCGTCAGGATCGACAGCGCCACGCGCCCGCCGACGCCCTGCACCTGGGTGAGCAACCGGAACCAGTCGCGCTCGGCGACCGATCCGAAGCCGAACAGGGTGATCGCATCCTCGCGCACCTGCATGTCGGTGAGAATTTTCACGCTCGCGCCGACGCCGCCGAGCGCCTGCAACGTCTTGCCGGACAGCTGGACGAGATAGCCGACGCCGTTGACATCGATCACGGCATGGTCGCCCGCCGCCTCGGCCAGCACACCGGTCAGCCGCGCGATCATCATCCCGCCCTCCTCAGCATCGCCTTCGCGGAGGCGAGATGGTGCGCATGGGTGATCGCCACCGCCAGCGCATCGGCCGCGTCGGCGCCGGTCAGCTTCACGCCAGGCAGCAGGCGGGCGACCATCGCCTGCACCTGCTCCTTGGCCGCGCCGCCGGTGCCGACCACCGCCTTCTTGACGATACTGGGGTGATATTCGCCGACCACCAGTTCGGCCTGCGCCGCTGCCAGCAACGCCATGCCGCGCGCCTGCCCGAGCTTGAGCGTCGATTGCGCGTTGGAGTTGCCGAGCACCTCTTCCACCGCCGCGCCCTGCGGCTGGTGCGACCGGATCACCTCGACGATCGCGCCGTGGAGCAAAGCCAGCCGGCGCGGCAGCGGCATCGAGGCGTCGGTGCGGATCTGGCCGTTGGCGACGTGGCTCAGCCGGTTGCCGTCGGCGCGGATCATGCCCCAGCCGGTGGTGCCGAGGCCTGGATCGAGGCCGAGAATCAGCACCGCACGGTGACCATGATCAGCCCAGCTTCTCCATCACCTCGTCGGGCACGTCGTAATTGCCCCACACGGTCTGGACGTCGTCGTCGTCGTCGAGCGTGTCGATCAGCTTCATCAGCAGCGCCGCATCGGTCTCCGACGTCACCGCCACCTGCGTCTGCGGGCGCCAGGCGAGCTTGATGCCCTCCGCCTCGCCCAGTACCGGCTCCAGCGCCTTGGCGACCTCGTGCAGCGAATCGATCGAGCACCAGATTTCGTGGCCCTCGTCCGAGGTCACGTCCTCGGCCCCGGCCTCCAGCGCCGCCTCGAACACCTTGTCGGCATCCCCCGCACTTTCCGGATAGGTGATCAGGCCGAGCCGATCGAAGCCGTGGCTCACCGAACCCGACGCGCCGAGATTGCCGCCATTCTTGGAGACGATCGTGCGCACGTTGGTGGCGGTGCGGTTGCGGTTGTCGGTCAGCGTCTCGATGATCAGCGACACACCCGCCGGGCCGAAGCCCTCGTAGCGCACTTCCTCGTAATTGGCGCCGTCATTGCCGGCCGCCTTCTCGATCGAGCGCTTGATATTGTCGTTGGGCATCGACTGCGCGCGCGCCGCGATAATGGCGGAGCGCAGGCGCGCGTTCATCGCCGGATCGGGCAGGCCCATCTTCGCGGCCACCGTGATCTCGCGGCTGAGCTTGGAGAAGAGCGACGAGCGCTTCTTATCCTGCGCGCCCTTGCGGTGCATGATGTTCTTGAATTTGGAATGGCCGGCCATCGCCGTGATCGTCCTATGTTCTGGCTTGTCGTTCCGGCGTCTCTAGGCCGTGGCGGGTGCGGCAATCAAGCCTGCCCGCCACGCCTGTCCGGCGCCAGATCAGATACCGAGCGCCGCCTTGTACGTCTCGAGCAGGGCGTCCGCCTCGTCGCGGGCGTTCTTCTCCATCTTCCGCAGGCGCACGATGGTCCGCATCGTCTTGGGGTCGTAGCCCTGCGACTTGGCTTCCAGATAGACGTCCTTGATGTCGTCCATCATGCCCTTCTTCTCTTCCTCGAGGCGCTCGATGCGTTCGATGAAGAGGCGCAGCTGATCGGCCGCGACGTTGCCGTCACTCATGGGGTTCCCGCTCCCGATTCGAATAAGAAGCGCGCGAGGTAGCGGACGAAATCCTACACCTCAAGTTGGAAGCGCCACCGCGAGATCGTCAGACCGGGTTCCGCTTCATGCTCTCGTCCATGCGGGCGAGCTGCTCGGGCGTCGCGGCCGTCTGGTGCGTCGCCTTCCATTCGGAATAGGGCATGCCGTAGACCGCTTCGCGGCCCTGATCCTTCGAGATCGCGCCGCCGGAGGCTTCGGCCGTCCAATCGCCCAGGCAGTTGCGGCAGAAGCCGGCCAGCCCCATCAGGTCGATATTCTGCGCGTCGTCGCGATGGCGCAGGTGCGTTACCAGCCGACGGAATACCTTCGCGGCGATTTCGTCATCGATGTCGTCCAATTGCATAGCGCTGTCATTTCCGGTTGCCATGGAGACTGCTAGGGCTATGGCATCGCGCTCGGCCC
>BACX01000760.1 GCA_000333335.1 Sphingomonas-like bacterium B12
CGATCACCGGGCCGGATGTGGCGCGAAAACCCACGCCCAGTTCGCGCGCGACGATCTGGGCGAGCGTCGTCTTGCCGAGACCGGGCGGACCGAAGAACAGGACATGGTCCATCGCCTCGCCGCGCGATTTCGCCGCGCCGATGAACACGCGGAGATTCTCGCGCGCCGCCTTCTGGCCGACGAAATCGTCGAGCGTCTTCGGGCGCAGCGCCGCGTCGAGATCCTCGGGCTTGCGTTCGGCGGCAATCAGGCGGTCAGGTTCGGCCATCGATGTTCCCTAGCCGTTCCGTTTCGCGCGCGCCAGACGGATCAGGGCTGCTTGGTCACCTGCACGCCGATCGTCTAGTCGGCGGCCGCCGAAAGCTGCAGCGTGTAGACGCCGCGCGGCAGCGCGAAATCGACCTGCTTGGCGATGCCAGAGCAGGGTGCGCCATGGGCGTGCGCGGTCGATTCTACGACCTTGTCATCGCGCATCACGTCGATCCATGCCTTGTGCTGGAGCGCGATGCGATAGGTGCCGGCCGCCTTGATCTTGAGGATGACCAGCCCGCCATTGTCACCTTCGGCCACCGGCTTGCCGAGCGGCACCGCGAAACGCACCTTCGCCGCATCGATCAGCTTCACCATGACAGCGCCGCCGGGCCGCACCACCGGCACGCCGGAAACCGCACGGACGGCGGTGATCGGCTCTGCCTTGTCCCAGACGTGCGAGGGGACGAGGCACTTCGCCTCCGGCGGTTCGGCCCGGAGCGGCGCCGTGCCCGCCAGCATCACCATCACCGCCAAACCGATCGCCCGCATCGCCGTCTCCTTCGTGCGTCCGCTTGCCAGCATCGGAACGGGCGCGCAATGTGCGGCGGGATACAGGGAGGGGACCATGAAGACACGGATCATCGCCGCCGCGACACTGGCATTGCTCGCCACGCCGGCACTGGCCAGGCACCATGACCGCGACGATAACGGCCCCGGGCGCCCGCCGGCGATCGTGCTGTTCACAAGCCCGGG
>BACX01000759.1 GCA_000333335.1 Sphingomonas-like bacterium B12
TGAGCTTCTGCGTGAAGTTGAAGCCCCAGCGCAGCTCGTCGCGGCGCTCGCGATAGAGGTTGACCGGGCGGGTATCGATCGCCGTCAGGTCGCCATCGTCGTCGCGGGTGAAGCGAAGATTAGGACATATCGGATCTAGCAAGTCACGCGAGAGGAGCGCATCCGATGGGGACATTGATTGTGTTCGGGCTGTCCGGTCTGTGCGCTTGGTACATCATAAAGATCATTTTGACCGGGATGGCGCCCGCCAGATACGGACCTGATATCGATTTGCGCAAAAGCCCCATTTCGCGCTGGGTTTCCATTTCGCTCTATGGATGCCTCATGATATTTGGCCTTTGGGCCGGGATCCTGATGCTCAATAAGCCATGAGCTTCTCCGCGGCGATGCGTGCGGGCTCCTGCTAACGAAAATCAAAGATGCCTTCGGAAGGTTTCAGAACGATCACGGCATCCGAGGAGATCGAAGAGCCGATCTACGACGAAGAGTGGTGGAAAGCGGAAAGACCGCTGTCGGGTCCCAAGCATTAAACAATGGTCGTATGAGGGCCGGATGAACGCGAAGGTAGCAGTCCGTGCGGAGCGGCCCGGCGATAGAACAGCGATCTCGGACGTCGTGCGGCGCGCATACGCCAAGGTGGTTCATAGCGATCATCGCGAGCACCTGATGATCGAGCGGCTTCGCGGCACCGAAGCCTGGATTCCGGCGCTGTCGCTTCTGGCCGAAATGAGCGGTGAGATCGTCGGCCACATCTTGCTGACAAGGGCCGAAATCATCCAAACGCCATCATCCGTCGCAACGCTGGCACTGGCACCATTGTCGGTAGTCCCCGAGCATCAACGTTCGGGTGTAGGCAAACATTTGGTGGCGGTTGCTTGTCAGCGGGCGTCCGAGCTTGGCTTTGAATCCATATTGCTGATCGGCATCCCATCCTACTACCCGCAATTCGGTTTCGAGCCGTTGAGCCGTTACCCGATCACGCTGCCGTTCGACGCGCCCGACGAGAACCGCATGGTCCTTCCCTTGCAGCAAGGCGCGCTCGACGGTGTTGCGGGGGAAGTGAAATATGCGCGGGGATGGCTGGATCATTGACCCGGCGGCTTGCGGACTTGGTATGATCGAACTTCGACGTCCGACTTTGGGGCGTTAGGAGGATGGCGATCTGCCGCACGTCGTCGGGCAGCGTCGCCTCCATGGTCATCGCCTTGGTCAGCTCCCAGATCGCGCCGCCGATGCGCGGCTC
>BACX01000758.1 GCA_000333335.1 Sphingomonas-like bacterium B12
CTTGGTGACGACATAATCGATCGTCGGCTCGAAGCTCGCAGGCGTCGCCCCGGTGATGTCGTTCATGATCTCGTCGAGCGTGTAGCCCACCGCCAGCTTGGCGGCGACCTTGGCGATCGGGAAGCCGGTCGCCTTCGAGGCCAGCGCCGAGGAGCGCGAAACGCGCGGGTTCATCTCGATCACGATCAGGCGGCCGTCCTTCGGATTGACCGCGAACTGGACGTTCGAACCGCCCGTCTCCACGCCGATCTCGCGCAGCACCGCGATGCTGGCGTTGCGCATGATCTGATATTCCTTGTCGGTCAACGTCAGCGCCGGCGCGACGGTGATGGAATCGCCCGTGTGGACGCCCATCGGATCGACATTCTCGATCGAGCAGATGATGATGCAATTGTCGTTGCGATCGCGCACGACCTCCATCTCATATTCCTTCCAACCGAGGAGGGACTCCTCGATCAGAACCTCGGTCGTGGGCGACGCATCGAGGCCGGTGCCGACGATGCGGACGAACTCCTCCTTGTTGTAGGC
>BACX01000757.1 GCA_000333335.1 Sphingomonas-like bacterium B12
GCTGTCGGCCTGGCTACCGCATGTCACCGAGGCGCAGCAGGAAACCGGTCGAGCATTGCTGACCCCGGGCGAGATCATGCAACTTCCGGGCGACGATGCGCTGCTCATTGTCACCGGTCATCCGCCTGTCCGCGCCAAGAAGCTGCGCTACTATCAAGATCGCCACTTCCGCGCTCGGTTGCTTCCGGCGCCCGCGGTTTCCCATGCCGCAGAACCTCGGCCGCCGATGCAGCATCGCGTTGAGACGCTGTCAGAAACCGTTGCGGATCCAACCGATGCTCGGACCGATCCGCAACGATCGGCGCAACACCCGTTATTCGGCCTCGAAGAGCTAGATGTCGCGACCTTGCCGGGAACGGTACCCGCCGGGGGCCTGAATACCGGGACGTCCCGGTGTGACGATCGGGCTTGGGAGCACGAAAATGCGCGGTGATGCGCAGGTCGCCGAGCATGGTCAGCTCATGTTGCTGAGCGCTCTCGGTTCGGCGGTCATGAAGAGCCTCGATGACGACGATATCGTCGAGATCATGATCAATCCCGATGGGCGGCTCTGGGTTGATCGGGCGAGCGTGGGGCGAGGTGATAGCGGCATTTCGCTCGCGCCGGTCCAGGTCGAGCGGATCATTCGCCTCGTTGCCAGCCAGGCTGGCAAAAGCGTGGACCCCGACGGTCCGATCGTTTCGGCAGACGTGGTTCTCGGCGAGCACGGCCGCGTTCGGTTCGAGGGTTTGCTGCCGCCTTTGGCCGAAGGTCCGTGCTTCGCCATCCGCAAACATCTTGGCGCCGCGCTGTCGCTGGCCTCCTACGAGCAGTCCGGCATGCTCGGATCACGGCAGGTGGCGTTCCTGCGCGCAGCGGTTCACGATCGGCAGAATATCCTTGTGGCCGGCGGAACGGGCACGGGGAAGACCACCTTTGCCAATGCGCTGCTCGGTGAGATCGTCCGTGATGGCGATCGGCTTGTCCTGATCGAAGACACACGCGAACTGCGGTGCGCGGCCGCGGATTGCGTGGCGTTGCAGACGCGCGACAATGCGGTGAGCATGCGGGATCTGGTTCGATCGAGCCTGCGCTTGCGCCCCGACCGGATCATCGTCGGTGAAGTGCGTGGCGGCGAGGCCCTCGATCTGCTCAAGGCCTGGAACACCGGCCACCCTGGCGGAATCGCCACGGTTCATGCCAATGATCTTCCAGGCGCGCTGATCCGGCTCGAGCGTCTGGCGCTGGAAGCGACCCATCATATCGCGCGCGATCTTATTGCCGAAGCGGTCGATATCATCGTTCTGCTGTCCGGGCGCGGGCGCGAACGACGCGTATCCGCAATCGGGCGGGTGGCCAAAGTGGCGCCCGACGGGCGCTTTCATATCGACACGATTTTCCCCTCACAGCCTGGAGAGCATCATGCCAAAAATGCCTGACCGTCGCTTGGCCGGCCGTCTGCTAGTCCTGGCATTGGCCTGCACGCCTGCGCCTGGTGTTGCGCCGGGACCGGCATGCCTGGAGC
>BACX01000756.1 GCA_000333335.1 Sphingomonas-like bacterium B12
GCCCGTCATCCGTTCGTGCGTCGTGGACGCAGAGAATGCGCGGCATCGATGAAGTGGGGCTCGGCGGCGCCGGAAAGAATCCGGTCATCGCCGTAAGCTGCGCGCTCACGCCAAGGCCTCCCAGCGGTGGTGCACAAGGAACTCACCAGTATCGCGGACACATGTTAGTGATCGCCGGCGCCACCCGTCTATCCTCACGGGGGTCCGCCTCCTCGTGGCTCCAAATGCGGACCCGGCCGGCGTCATCCCCCGCTCGATCGGCCGGCTCGTGAGGCGTCGTCCGGCGGACGACACCTCACCTTTCTAGTCGGCATCTGCGCTCTTCTCTAAACAGGTGGTTAGGAGCCTGCCGGCCGAGCAGGAGCGGCACGGCAGATCCGTTTTGTCTTTGGGATCCAGAACACTCGACCCGGGAGTTGACCCTGGCCGATGATCGACCATAGCCCGTTTTTTCAGGGAACCGAGGGAGCCATCTCCAGTTCATCCCCGTCCTGAACCGCCACGGTCGCCAGCGTGGAGCGCGGCACCATCTCGAGGTTGCGCTCCACAATGACGCCGTCGGCGGCCATTCCGAGCTCGGTGACGAGCTCGGCCAGCGTCAGCCCGTCACGTACGCGGCGGTGCTCGCCGTTGATTCTGATCGAAATGGTGCCGTCGGCATGCATGACGTGTCTCCCGGAGGATGAGATGGGACGGGCGTGCGGGGTTGCCCGACTACGATCGGGCAATCGATCGCGACAACGTTCGCCCGCAATCGCCTAGCGCTTCGGGCGTACCCCTGCTGCATCGACAAGACGCCGGATCGCGGCTTCGATACCGGCCGGGTCCAACCCCTGACGCCCCATCTGTTGCCACAGGCCGCCGCCCCCCTCGATGTGCGTCCCGATATGGTCGTAGCGGCCCTTGAAGCCGTATCGCAGCAGGTGGCTGCCGAAGCGGCTGCCGAGACCGGTCTTGACGTTCCAGCCTTCGACGACCAGCACCCACGGCGCCTCGGCCAGTTGCTCCATCATGGCGTCGTCGAGCGTGTTGACGGTCGCCTTGTTGACAAGGCCGACCTCGATGTCGTTCTCGCGCAGGCGGATCACCGCATCGAGCGCGCGATAGACGGTTTCCCCGAAGGCGACGACGAAGCCGCCGCCATCGGCTGCGCGGATGATGTCGTCCACACCGGGTTCGAAATCCTTGCCTTCGTAGAAGGGGCGACCGTCCTCATCGAGCAGATCGGGGACAGCGGCCCGGGTGCTGAACACGAAGCGCAAGCCCGGGTCGCCGAAGACCCGCTTCACGCAGGCAGCGAATTGGTGCCGGTCGGCAGGAAAATAGAGACGGGTGTTGTCCTGGCCCTCGTGCGGGTCGATCCCGCCGTCCGCGAACATCGAATTGATGCCGAAATGGCAGCTGTTGTCCGCCATGTCGTCCACGCCGCTGTGCGAGAAATGGGCGAGCACATTGGCAAAGTTAAGGCGCGCCATGGTGATCTCGCTCACCACCATTTCGAGGAAGGCGCTGAATGTCCCGTATATGCCCTGTCGACCATCCGCCGATCCGAAGCCGGCCGCGGCGGAAAAATTGCCGCGCTCCATGATCCCGCCGCGGACGTAGATTTCGGGATGCTTCTCCCGGATCGCCTTCAGCCCGCAGGAGCCTTCGAGATCGTTGTCGAACACGCGGACGTTCTTCAGCCGGCTCGTCTCATCCATCTGGTCGAGCATGGTGTTGACGATCTTGCCGAACGCTTCGCGATTCTTTCCCTCGCCCGACGAGCCCTCGTAGGTGAGCGGACTCTCGTCCTTACGCGCGCCTTTCAGGAGCTCGATGGCCTTCTCGTAGCCACCTTGTTTCTCGAGATACGCGATCGCGACATCGGCCTTGAGCGCGTCGTGGGCGTGGATGTCGCCTTCGACGCCCGGAATGCCGACCGCCATCCGGCGCTTGATCACGACGGCGTGCGGTGCGGTGCTGGCGAACGCCCGGCAGAGATCGACGTAGAGTGCTTCAAGGTCCTCGCCCATCGTGGTCTCTGTCGTCAGGCCGTAGCCCGACAGCGTACGGCTCAGATCGAAGCCGGCGAGATATTCCTGTGGATGACCCGAGATTGTGACGTTGTTGTCGTCGATCAGGACCTTGATGTTGAGCCTCTTGGCGACGGCCAACCGCGCCGCCTCGGCATCGGCACCCTCCATCTGGCTGCCGTCCGAGCCCAGCAGCACGACCGCCTTGTCCGGATTGGCCATGGCGACCCCGTTGCAGAACGCCCAGAGGTGGCCGAGGCGGCCCGAACTGAAGGCGATACCCGGCGTCAGGCCCTTCTCCGGATGCCCGGGCAGGCCGCTATCATACTCGCGGTAATGGAGAAGTCGCTCGGCCGGCATATGTCCGTCGAGGACACTGAGCAGATATTGCGTTGCCACCCGATGACCCGCCTCGTCATAGAGGACCGGCACGATCGGCGCGCCGTCGGCGATGAACGCGCGCACCATCAGGACTTCGGGTACTGTATCGTAGGGGCCACCCGAGTGACCGGCCAAGCCTTTTGCCCCGGCGAGTGCCGTGAAGAACACGATGGCATCGCGGCACAACCGGATGTTGTGCTCGAGCGTCGCCTTGTCGCCTTCCGACAGCTTCGGGCTCGAAGGGTCGAGGGTCAGTGGCTTGAGTTGCCCGAGATCGATCGGGAAGGTTTCGTCTTGCATCATGTTCCTATCGATCCGGAGGTTTCGGGCTGGAGCGGCACCGAGGCGATGATCGGGGCTTGTACCGCGATTTGAGCGGGTCGATGTCGCGTTAGGGGGAGCCCGGAAGCCCGGTGTGTTTGGTCAGGGGCCTTCGGTCCAGGGCGTGGTCCCTGGCTAGGGAATGCGATCCTCACCGGCGGCATGCCAATGTTCCTGGTCGCGACCCTCGGGCCGCCCCTCGCTCTCCCAGATGGCATAAGCCCGCTTCCGCCGGGCTTCGTCATCATCGGACGGATCGCCCTCATCCGGCTTGCGCTCCCGTTCCACCTGCGCTTCGCGTGCATCGGCCTGGCGTTCCATGGCGTTGCCGAGCGTGTCGGTCGCCGCAGCAGGAGGGGCATCCGGATCGCCGGTGACCTTCCGGCCTCCGGCAGGCGCCTCGCCATAGGCTCTCTCCAGACCCTCCGGCTTCTGCTTCTCGGCCATGATCGTCTCCTCTCAAATGATGGAATGCGGGCACGCGACCAGGCTGCTTCCCCGCTCAGCCTTCCGCGCCTCTCTTTTCTGTCCTGAGCGGAATGAGTGCGCGGACCCGGAAGTCGGTCAGCCAGAGGCCGGCCCATGCGAAGATTCCCAGCAGGGCGCATGCGATCTCGGCGATGGAGCCGAATTCGAGCAATCTCAGGTGGGTGAGGATGGCGCCACCCAGTACGCCGGTGACGAGGATCGCTCCGATGAAGGCTGTAGGTGGGAGCGCATATGCTATGGCGCACACCAGCATCGTCAGCCCGAGCGGCACCATCAACGAAGGCGATATCGCGACCAGGTTCAAATCGTTTGCCACCCGATCCGATCCGGAAAGGCATGCTGCGGAGTAGACGACGAGGATGACCGTTACGATGGCACGCAGAGCAAGGCCGGCGGGGCGCTGGAACGGGCTATGGCCGGCGTGCGAATTCATAAAGCGGAAACGGCCAGCCCCCGACGTCGTGCCGATGCAAGCTGATCTACATCGAGATTGAACGGGATTAAGCGGTGGAATGCCCCGCTAGAGCGATGGTCCACAATACATCCGAATGGGAATAGTGCCTCCAGACGCGGCCGGTCGATCCCTGGCAGCCACATGGTGGTGGCATCGTCCTGCCAGCCTTTCTTCGGCCCTCTTTCGACGGCGGCGTGGCAACCGATGAAAGCAAGCGGCGTTCGTACCCCACAGTCTTTTGGAGCAGGACGATGGCCAATCTGCAGGAGGCGGCGATCCCGCTCGACACGGCGGCAAGCGAAGGAAGTCTTGCCGTGCGCCTGGTATTCAAGATGCTCGCGATGCTGCGCGAATCCGGAACGATCGATGACGAGACGCTCGAGACTGTCGCCGAGGGACTGATTGCCGAGCTCGGATCGGAGCAGGAACGCATCGCACAGTGGCGCATGCTTGAGGATTGGCTCCCGAAGTTTTCGCGAGACGGCGAAACCACACCAAGATGACAGGCGAGGCTGCCAACGGTCCTTTTACGTCGAGATCCGCTCGATCTTGCCAACCTGTTTCGGATGTCTCCAGCATGGAAATCTTCACGATCGGCTATGAAGGGTCCACCCAGACTGAATTGGTAGCGGCCTTGCAGGCCGCTGGCGTAGAGCTTCTCGCAGATATTCGCGCCGTTCCGCTATCTCGGCGCCCAGGATTTTCCAAGAACGTCCTGGCCGCCGGCCTCAAGGAGGCCGGCATCGACTATGTCGGGCTGAAGGCGCTTGGCACGCCGCCCGAGGGAAGGGAAGCTGCACGCAGGGGCGATCACGATCGCCTGGCCGAGGTCTATGCCGGCCAGCTCGAACTCCCCGAAGCGATCGTACAGTCCGAAATGCTCAAGGAAATGGCTGCCGAGCGGCCGACGGTCCTTCTATGCTTCGAGCGCGATCCCGAGACCTGTCATCGCTCGCTACTCGCAGAAGCAATTTTTCCCGGTGCGAAGCGAACCGATCTGTTCGCGAGCCCGTCGAACTGATCCAGATGAAGACGCCGCTGATAATCACTCGCTACAGGAACAGGTGATCGTCCCAAGTCTTCTACTGCCTTTCCGATCAAGACCTGGAGTGCGCCATGCCCGACGCCGCCGATCCCTTCCTGACCGACGTCAAGACGCTGCGCGAGCGAGCGCGCAAGTCGCTCGATGATGGCGCCATCATGCCGACCTACAACGGTGATCCCGAAAAGACGATCGAACTGCTGCAGTCGGTCGTAGCCACCGAGCTGGTCTGCGTGCTGCGCTATCGGATGCACGCCATCGCCGCGGAGGGCATCACGTCCGAGAGCGTGGCGGCGGAGTTCGTGGAGCATGCCGAATCCGAGCAGAAGCACATGCTCGCCGCTGCCGAGCGTATCGACCAGCTCGGTGGAGTGCCGAACTGCAACCCCGAGGGGCTCGCCTCCCGTTCCGCGACGGAATATGGCGACGGTGGCAATCTCGTGGAGATGATCAAGCAGAACCTCGTCGCCGAGCGGATCGTGATCGAGCATTATCAGGAGCTCATCCGCTATTTCGGCGACGACGATCCCACCACGCGCATCATGCTCGAGCACATCCTCGCGGAAGAGGAGGACCACGCTTCGGACATGCACGACCTGCTCGTCGCCCATGAGGGCAGGCCCTTCCTGAAGGGATGATCGACGCGGACGACGAACGCTGGATGCGTGAGGCGATTCGGGTCGCGACCGAAGAAGGCGCCGGGCCGGAAGCCACGCCGATCGGTGCCGTGCTCGTGCTGAACGGCAAGCTTGTCGCGAGCGGGCGCAATCGGACCGACGACTGGAACGACGCCACTGCCCACGCCGAGATGGTGACCTATCGAGAGGCGGCGAAAACCGCCGAGGCTCCCGAATTCGACGGCGCGACCCTGTATTCGACGCTTCAGCCATGTGGCATGTGCACGATGGCGACGATCTGGACCAAGGTCCGTCGGATAGTATTCGGCGCCGGTCGTGACGACGTGCACCGAATGTACTTCGAGGATCGCAACCTCGACACCATGGATTTCGTGAAGGATGCCTACCGGCACGATCTCGTTATTGAGGGCGGATGCCTTCGAACAGAGTGTGCGCGACTTTACTTTCAGCCGGACGATGACGTTCCCGACGAGCTACAGACTAATCTGTAGCAATTTAAACACTGATCCAGATCAGGGATATTCTTACCTTTCAAAGCGTTAATCTCCAACTCGACCGCGCGCCGAAGCGTTGTCTTTTTGGAGGGCGGCTTTGCGCATCGGGATCATAGCGCATCTGAAACATGCGATACGGGAACCTTTCGCCGGCGGTCTCGAGATGCATACCCATATGCTCGCGAGAGAGTTGCGGGAGAGGGGACACGAGGTGACCCTGTTCGCGTCGACGCGATCGGATCCGGCCCTTGGCGTGGAAGCGATCTGCGAAGAGACATCCTTGCTCGCGGCAGGCATAGCCGAAGCCAACGATGTCGCCTTCTTCCGGGAGCATCACGCCTATCTCCGGTTGATGACGGAACTCCGAAGCCGGCCGTTCGACGTCATTCACAACAACTCGCTCCACTATCTCCCGGTCAGCATGGCGGACACGATCGCAACTCCGATCCTTACCACCCTGCATACGCCACCATTCTGCTGGCTTGAGAGCGGCATCCGGTTGAGTCGTCCGGGCAACCGCTATGTGGCGGTCTCCGCCGCTACCGCATCGATGTGGCGGCATGTGGCGAAGGTCGAGAGAATCATTCCGAACGGGATCGATCTCGCCCAGTTCCCGTTCCGCGATGCCCCGGTACCGGAGCCCTACCTTGTCTGGTATGGCCGTATCGTTCCCGAAAAAGGTCTGGACCTGGCCATCGACGCAGCGAGGCTCGCGGGCCTCCAGCTTCGGATCGCCGGTCCTGTCTCCGACCGGGCCTTCTACGACGACGCAATACGACCCCGCCTGGGCGACGACGTCATTCATGTCGGACATCTCGATCACGACGCGCTGGCGGCGCTCGTCGGCGGAGCGAGAGCAGCGTTGTGCACGCCGCGCTGGGAGGAGCCTTATGGGCTGGTGGTGGCGGAGGCGCTCGCCTGTGGAACCCCGGTCGCGGCCTTCAGGCGTGGCGGAGTGCCCGACATTCTCGATGCCACATGTGGCGTGCTCGCCGATCCGGACGACATTTCGTCCCTTTCATCCGCTGTCCTGCGCGCGGTCGAACTCGAGCGGCGATCGTGCAGGCGGCGCGCCGAGACGACGTGCGACGCGGTCTGCATGGTCGATGCATATGAGCGCCTGTATCGGGAGATCGTGCGATCGCCGTTCACGGCTCCGGTGCCTGGCCGGATCGATCCCGCGATGCCTGCCGTCCTGAGCGTTGCATGAGCAGACCCTTCTGCGTCTGCGTGCCAGCCCGCAACGAGGCAGCGCACATAGGCATTCTCATTGCCGCACTGGCGCAGCAGGATGTCGAGCGACCGGTTCCGGTCGCGCTCTGCGTCAACAATTCCACCGACGATACGGTGGGAGCCGCGATCTCGGCTGCCGACCGTGCCGGCGGCGCCGTGCAACTCAAGATCCTGGAGTGCGAGTTCGCGCCCGATCTCGCCCATGCCGGATCGGCCAGGCGCTGCGCGATGGAAATCGGCGCCGACCTGCTCGGCGAGGACGACGCCCTCCTCGTCTCGACGGATGCGGACTGCAGGCCGCCCTGGGGATGGATCGCGGCCAATCTCGATGCTGCTGCTGCGGACCATATCGTGGGCGGACGTATCGAGCTCGACGAGGAACCGGAAATCTCACCCCGGCTGCTGTCGCTCAAGCGGCGGTTCGACTTCTATTGGCAGTGCGTCCGCAATATCGAGGATACTTTGGATCCGCAGAGCTGGGATCCATCGCCGAGGCATGGCGATCATACCGGTGCCAGCCTCGCGATGACGGTGTCGCTCTATCGGAGAGCGGGCGGCGTGCCGCTGCTCTCCACGGGAGAGGACAGAGCGCTGGTCGCGGCCGCCGAGAATGCGGGTGGGATCCTGATCCATCCCGCGTCGGTCTGGACCCGGGTATCTGCGCGAACCATCGGGCGCGCCGAGGGCGGAATGGCGGGAGACATGCGGCGCTGGACGGAGGCTCTCGAGACCGGCATCACTCCGATGGTGCCCGCCTTCACGCACTGGCGAGAACGCGCGCAGTGGCGGCGGCGCCTGAGGGCAGCCTCGTGCGGCGGCTCGGTGGCACAGGCGGAGCAGGCGCTGGCGCCGATGCCCTGCGACATGATGCTTCCGGACGTCTGAAGTGGCGCGTCCTATCGGCTATTATGTCCATCATCACGGGGATGGTCACCGCCAGAGGGCGCTCGCGATCGCTCGGGCAGCCGGAGCGGGGGTTACCCTCATCGGCACCGGGCTTTCCAGGCGAACCGGCGATGTCCCGAGCGTCGATCTGCCGGATGACCGCATTCCGGGTGCCGGCTTCGATGGCTCCGACCACGGAGAGCGCCCCTCGTTGCTGCATTATGCTCCGATCGACCATGAGGGTGTTCGGCGTCGCGTCGCGCGGATGGCCGGCTGGATCGCCGAGGCCCGGCCTGCGCTCATCGTCGTCGACGTGTCCGTCGAGGTTGCGATGCTGGCTCGGCTTGCCTCGGTGCCGACCGTCTATGTCCGCCTCAACGGCCACCGTTTCGATCGGCCGCATTTCGACGCCTATCGCGGCGCGGGCGGCCTGCTGGCTCCCTTTCATCCGGACCTGGACGACGACCGGACGCCGGATGCGATCCGCCGGAAGACCTTCTACGCGCCGGGGATCGTCGACGCGCCCGTGATCGCCGGGCATGTGGAGGAGGATGTGGTGCTCGTGGTGGTCGGCCGGGGAGGGATGCCCGCGGACGGCGAGGTCTGGGCCGGAGCGGCCGCAGCCCACCCCAAGCTTCGTGGGCGCGTGATCGGCCCATGCTCCGCTCCCGGTTCCATACCTGGAAATCTGGAGCTTCGCGGATGGGTGGACGACGCGCAGCGGATGATCGCCTCGGCAGGCGTGGTGATCGGGGGCGCGGGGGACGGCCTGGTCGGTTCCGTGATCGCCCATCGAAAGCCGTTCGTCTGCGTGCCGGAACCGCGGCCGTTCGAGGAGCAGCTCTCCAAGGCGAGGCGACTGTCGGCTTTGGGTGCCGCTGTCGTCTGTCTCGAACTACCCGCTGCCGGTCTTTGGGGAGAATTGATCACCAGGGCCCGGGGGCTGGATCCGGAGGCCATCGGACGGCTCGGATGCTCGAACGGAGCCGACACGGCAGCTCGCTGGCTGCGGAGAGTCGCCGACGAGACAAGCAGGATCAGGAGCCGGTCGGCATGAGCAGCATGCCCGACCTCGCCACGAGCAGTGTCTCGGAGATCACGAGCACTCTCGCAGACCTCGGACGGAGGTTCGACGCGTCGCCCCGCTATCCAGCCGAAAGCCTGAGAGCCCTCGAGAACGGCGGCCTGCATCGCCGCTTCGCGCCGCCGACGGCCGGAGGCCAGCCTTTTGACGGCGAGCAGACTAGATACGGCGCTTTGAAGGACGCCTTGCGGATGGTCGGCAAGGGTGATCTGAGCGTCGGGCGGTTGTTCGAGGGCCATGTGAACGCGCTCCTGCTGTTCGGCTGGTACGGCTCGCCCGACCAGCTGTGCTGGCTCAGGACGATGCTCGACCGCGGGGCGTGGTTCGGTGTCTGGGCGACCGAACCGCAACCCGGTGTCGTATTCGACGAAGAAGGATCATGTCTTCGCGGCAGCAAGACGTTCGCGAGCGGCAGCGGAGGCCTCGACTTCGCGGTGGTGACGGCCGCGACTTCCGGCGGTGACCGCAGGATGGTGATCGTCCAGGCGAACGACCCCGATCGCTCGGACACGTCCGGATGGCGCGTGCGGGGCATGCGCGCCAGCGTCAGCGGACGCTATTGGGTCGAGGGTGTTCGCATAGAACCATGGATGCTGCTCGGAGCACCGGGCGAATATGATCTCGATCCGCGCTTCACGGCGGGCGCATGGCGGTTCTGCGCGGTGCAGCTCGGCGGAATCGAAGCGCTTCTCGCCGAAACCCGGGATGCCCTGTCGGAGGCCGCGCGGGCCGATCCGATCCAGCGGGCGAGATTTGCGAACGCCCTGGTCGCGACGCGGACGGCGGGCTTCTGGGTCGCCGAGGCCGCGCTGCGCGCCGCCGACGAGAATCCCGATGCCGTCTCGATTGCGCGGCTCGCGCGCGGCGTCGTCGAGGATGCGGGCTTCAGGGTGATGGAGGCTGCGGCGCGGATGGTCGGAACGCGCAGCGCGTTCGACGGGGAAAGGATCGACAAGATCATCCGGGATCTCTCGCTCTACCTTCGGCAGGCGGGACCGGATCATGCGCGTGATGTCGCAGCATCCGCCTTCCTCGAGAAGGATCGATGGTCGGAAGGGGATCGGTTGTGGTGAACGCCGAGTATCTCGAACGGTCTATGTGGAGACGGGCGAGATGGCTCGTCATCTCGCCTCATCCCGACGACGAGACCATCGGCGTCGGCAGCCTCGTCGCGCAGTCCGCTGCCCTGGGTCTGCTCGGCGGGGTCTTTTATCTGAACGATGGCACCGGATCGCATCCCGAAGGGACGACCGGGCTTGCAAGCGCACGCCGCAAGGAGGCTCGTCAGGCGCTGCGACGCCTGGCGGGGCGGTCGGTCTCGATGCATTGGCTCGGCTGGCAGGATGCGAGGCCACCGGCGCGATCGAGCCTGGCATTCCGGAACGATGCTGCTCGGCTTGGAGGGTTGATGCGGCGGAAAGCCATCGATGCCGTTGCCGTCACGGACCCCTCTGAAAGCCATTGCGATCATGTCGCGGCGTATTTCCTGGCCCGGGCTGCGATCGGGACTTCATGCCGGTCCATATCCCTGTTCACCTACCATGTCTGGAGCGATCCGACGTCCGATGCCACCCGCAGGATACGGACGCGGCCCATGGCTGCGGGCCTCAGGAGGCGGGCGCTGCAGGCACACCGGAGCCAGCTGTCTCCCGCCTTCGGTGAAGGCTTCCGCCTTCCGGCGGCCATGCGGTCAATGGCCGGCGTCGATACCCTTTACCTCAGGAACGGCAAACGATGATCGCACGCTCCAGTCTCGATGCGGCGTACTTCGACGGCATCTTCGAAGGCGATGACGATCCGTGGGATCTCGCGTCGAGCGACTATGAGGCGCGCAAGTTCGACACGGCGCTGGATGCTATTTCCGGTCGTCGTTATTCGGACGCTCTCGAGGTCGGCTGTGCGCAGGGGGTTTTCACCGAGCGGCTCGTGCCGATGTGCGACGAGCTCCTCGCGATCGACATCAGCTCGAAGGCGCTCGCGCTCGCCGCGAAGCGGGTCGGGGATCGACCCGGTCTCCAACTGAAACAGATGGCTTTCCCGAAGGAGGTTCCCAACGGAAGCTTCGATCTCGTGATCCTGTCCGAGGTCGCTTATTATTGGGGTGTCGTCGACCTCGATCGTGCCAGCGAGTGGCTGAAGCAGGGCGTATCGCCGGGCGGGCGCATCCTCCTCGTCCACTATACCGGGGAAACCGACTATCCGCACAGCGGCGACGAGGCGGTCGAGACGCTATGGTCGGATCTGGAAGGCGTGTTCGAGCAGGAATGCGCCGACCGCCAATCCCGGTATCGGCTGGACCTGTGGTCCCGCAGATGACCGGCATCTCCGTCCTGACGATCGTGCGCAATCGAGAGGCGCATCTGATGCAGCTTTTGGAGGGGCTTCGCCGGAGCGACCGCCAGCCCGACGAGGTCATCATCGTGGACATGGGCGACGAACCGCTGACATCCGGAGAAATGCCCTTCCCGGTCGTCGTGGACCGCATGGACGGCAGGGGCCTCCCACTCGCCAAGGCGCGGAACCGGGCGGCCGAACTGGCTCGGCAAGACCTTCTGCTGTTCCTGGACGTCGACTGCATTCCGTTGCGCGCTTGCGTGGGCGGCATGCGCGAGGCGCTGCGGGCGGTACAGGGAGTGGTTTGTGCAGAGGTGCGCTACCTCGGCCCGAACGACGCACGCGGTGCATGGTGCGAGGGCGATCTTATGATCCAGGGACTGCCCCATCCAGTCCGCTCCTTTCCCGAGACCGGCATGCGGGAGGAGGGCAATCCGGGCCTCTTCTGGTCGCTCGCCTTCGGCGTCCACGCGAAGCGCTTCCGGGACATGGGTGGCTTCGACGAGACGTTCGTGGGCTATGGCGCCGAGGACACGGACTTCGGGTTCCGCGCGGCGGCGGCGGGTGTGCCGCTATTCTTCCTGGGAGGAGCAATCGTCTGCCATCAGCACCATGACAGCCATGAGCCTCCTGTCCAGCACCTGGCCGACATCGTGCGCAACGCCAACGTGTTCAAGCGGCGTTGGAACCGATGGCCGATGGAGGGCTGGCTGCAGGCCTTTCACGAGATGGGCCTTGTCGATTGGACGCCGGACCGTCTCGATCTCCGCCGCGCGCCGACGGCCCAGGAATGCGCGGCGTCGCTGACGACGTGGCCCGGGTCACTCGCGCGGCACAGCGGGGATCGCGCGGAACTCCGAGGAGTTTCCCCGGCATGAGGTGCATGGAACTCTTCCTCCGCAATCGGTCGATCGCGGTGCTCACGGATCAGGAGCGCGAGCGGCTCGAGGCGGCGGTCGCGGAGCGACGTCGGCTGCCGGCGCGCGCGACCTTGCTCGATCGAGGCGAGCATCTCCGCCAGAGCACGATGCTCGTGACGGGCTTTATGATCCGCTACATCGACGACACCGAAGGGCGCCGCCAGATCGTTGCTTTCCACGTTCCTGGCGACTTCGTCGATCTCCACGCCTTCCCGCTGCATGTCCTCGACCACTCGATCGCCACCTTGACGGGGGTGGAAATCGGGATCGTGCCGCACGGAGCGCTCAAGCGCCTGACGGCCGAGGATCCCGATCTCGCACAGAAGCTGTGGGGATCGACCTTGCTCGACGCGGCGATGCATCGCGAATGGCTCTTCCGCCTCGGCCGCCTTGATGCGGTGGGACGGGTGGCGCACTTCATTTCGGAGACCAACGCCCGATTGGCTGCGATCGGCTACAGCGACGGCAAGGCCTTCGGGCTTCCGATCAACCAGACGGATCTTGGCGAGATTACGGGACTGACGGCCATCCACGTGAACCGTGTGCTGCGGATGCTTCGCGAGGAAAGGATCTGCACATTTAGATCCTCCCGCGTCGAGATCGCGGATCTGCCGCGGCTCGAGCAGATAGGGCAATTCGACCCCACCTATCTTTATCTCGAGAATCGCTCGGCCGACCCGGCGAGCCCGCTTGGAGAGGAGAATTCGAATGGATGATCCACGCAACCTCACTCCTTTCGAAGTCGGTGGCAAGGCCGTGGCTGAGGAGGGGCTGGTCCTGCTGGACGGCCCCGATGGCATCGCGATTTCGATGACGCCGGACGCTGCGGAAGAAACCGGAACCAGCCTGATCGCCGCTGCTCGGGAGGCCCGCGACCAGCTTGCTCCCGACGGCTGAGCAGGCGATCGCCGAGCAATTCCTTGATCGATCAGGCGGCTGGTTCTATCGCGCTGGAAGGGATCGGCGTCGAGCCCGATCATGCGTTGATGGTGGACGGATGATCTCTCGCCGACGGCCATGACGCCCCGCCGCGCCTTGGCGCGAGGGGGTGTCGCCTGTCCAGCTTGCGCCCGGTCAGGAGCGTTCGGGCAGGTCGGCATGCTCGTCACGCAAATGCCCTGCATAGCCGGCCGCGCAGCAGGCTATGAAGGCGCCGATGAGCATGGACAGCGCCGTAAAGAAACCCAGAGCCGAAGACGCCTTGCGTGCCTTGTCCGCCGCTTCCCGGATCGTGGTGACCGCGGCATCGACGCGCTGCTGGGCTTCAGGAACCGAAATCCCGGCCTGGGCTGCCACTTCGTTGGCAAGATAGGTCCTGTCGTCGGTCTGGAGATCGCCGCGCGCGAGCAGGTGCGCCATTTCCGTGCGCACGACCGCTGTCGCCGGAGCATTGGGTCGGGTGGTCCTCAGCATCTTGTCCGTGGCATCGCTCACGGCGACCGAGGCTGCCGTCGCACCCGCGTTCGTCGCGGAACTTGTCGCTGCAAACGCGACGGCGCCGACCACGGCCGTGGCCACGGCCCAGGCGAGAAGCCCGTGCGCGGTATCGCGAAACAGGACTTCATGCGTGTGGATCCCGGTCCAGCGTGTCCGCAGGCGGCCGGTCATGTAGCCGGCGAGCGCGGAGGAGAGCCATTGGGTCACGATCAGCCAGATGCCCGCACCGATCGCGAACGTGGTGACGGTCGCGCCGGCTCCGGGCCATGGGGATGCGGCGGCAAAGCCGAGCCCCGCGCCGATCGCTATGAGGATGAGGGTCGTCGCTACTGCGACAACGGCGCCGGCAAATACGGACGCCCAGTTCACTGCGGACTGCGCGGCCTCTGCTGGTCGAGCGGCCGCGAGCGCCGGGTCTTGATGGAAGGCGGTAGCCATGGCCGGTCCTTCTCAGTGCCAGAGGAGAAGCAAAAGGATGATGATCGGGATGGGAACTCCCAGAAGCCACAGCAGGATAGGCATGTCCGTCTCCTCGTTGATCGCATGGTCTCGACCATGTCGTATCGCCCAAACGGACGATAGGTCGTTCTTGATCCATAACGAGAGACAAGTTGATATGGATCAATACAAAGTTGTTACTGTCCGTGCTTAGGTCGTTCATTGCTGTCCATGAGCCGCAAGCACGGCAGCGACCGAGAGACAAATGAGGGCTCCCGCTTCAGGACGAAGGGTTTCTCGTGTCGGACGATGTCGATTATTATCTGCGTCGGGCAAATGAGGCGCGCACTGCCGCGATCGTATCTCGCGATCCTGCTGCCCGGACCTCCCACGCCACGATGGCACGGGAATATGAACGGCGCGCCGGGCGGATCGCTTTCGATACTTGTGCGACCGGCCCTGCGGCAGAAGGCCGCTCGTGAAACCGCTGCGCTCGCCGGATGTCGATCAGGCGCTCCAGCTGTTTCTGCGGCGATTGCTGGGCCATTCGGCACTCGCGGATGAAGAGCAGGCGGCCATCGTATCTCTTCCCGGGGTCGCCGTGCCCGCCAAGCCGAATGTCGATGTGGTACATCCGGGCCAGAAGACGGACCATTCCTGGCTTGTCGCCACCGGCCTTGCCGGCCGCTTCAGCGAGATGATCGATGGTGCCCGCCAGATCACGGCGCTCTATCTTCCTGGCGACATGGGTGATCTTCACTCGCTCGTCCGTCCCCGGGCAGACGGGGCATTGCAGGCCCTAACCGCCACCATCTTCGTCCAGGTTCGCCACGCCGACCTGCATCGGCTGATGGCGCGGCGTCCGCGGATCGCGGAGGCGTTCTGGCGAGACCGCGAACTCGATTCGGCGCGCTTGTCTCGCTGGCTGGTCAACTGCAGTCGTCGTGACGCATCGACGCGGATCGCCTATCTGCTGTGCGAACTCGCGACACGCCTTGAGCTTGCCGGTCTCGGCGGCATCGACGAATTTCCGCTTCCCATGTCCCAGATCCAGATCGGGGAGACCCTCGGCTTGACCGCCGTCCACGTGAACCGTGTCCTGCAGAGGCTCAGGCGGAGCGACTTGATCCGTTTCGACCATGGCCTCGTCAGAATTCCCGACTGGAGCCGCCTCGCTGAAATCGGGCAGTTCGACGCCGAGAATACGTGACGGGGAGGGGGCACGGTCGGTGCTCGCGCGAACGGACGTGAGGCTAGGCGATGCCATTCCGAGGTCGGTGATCGTCTTGCTCTGCGCTTGCCGGGATCCGGGCGTCGACGGGCAGGACGAGCAACTCGCGATGCTGATCGTCTTCGATATGAAATTCCAGGTGCAGGCTGGTGACGCCGGTCGCGACTTCCAGAAGGATGATCTCGGCCGCCGTTTCGCGAACCATGCGGATGATATCGCCGACGTCCGCAGCCTCGTAGCCGAGCGTATCGACGGCCCGACCGTCATCGTCAACGATATGCACATAGAATGTCGACATCGCCTGGCCTCGAATGGAGGGTCCCGTTCGGGAGCAATGGATGACGTGTGGCCGTCTTGACGTGATACAGCGCATGTCGGACGCCTTTGATCCGTCCCCAAACGACGTCGTGCTCCTGCAGGTCATCGCTTCGCGTGGGGAGCAGGACGACGCGATCGAAACCTTCGCATGGTTCGCGAGCAATGCGTCCCGGGATCTCATAAGCCACTGCGACGTTTGCGCTTTCATGCCGACCGCAATCCATCAGCTGGACCTTCCGTCAACGGCGAAGGCCGTCAGGATCGAGGTGCGGGTAGGGGCCGCCCATTGGACGGTCGATCTCGATCACCGGGTGCTGGCGGCGCTGGATTGCCCGTCGGGCGAGATGGAACCGGAGACGGTCCATCGCGTCATGGAAAATGTCAGGGCGAAGGCAGTGGAAATGCGCTGGTATGGCGGCGGCCAGATCTCGCTCGAACCGTCCGATCTCGTACTCTCGTACAGGGGATTGCAAGCCCCTGCCGCTGGGACCTCCAGCGACCGCTCGACGGTGCAATATGATTATATCGCATGCAAGTCGGGAGGGGGCCGGGCGTTGCATCCCCTGTACGAGGCCCGTTACTTGCTTTCGGTGCCGGCCGACGACAATTCGTCCCCCGGCCATTGGCGTGTCCAAAACCTATATCACGGCGCCCGGCCGAGATTTCGTATAGCCGGCTGAAACCTTCGCGCAATCGGCGGATCGAAGCGTTTGGGACCGATGTTTGGAAGCCCGATCGAGGCGGATCGTCTGGTGCGCCTTTTAGGTAAGCATTTGGCTGGTCACGGCACGCTATGGACCGAACGAATAGGAATATAGAGGCCGAAATATTTTTTCTACAGCCCAGCGATTCGCCAGTTCGAGCAGGATCACCGCCAAATTTTGGCGGGGATCAGAACATTTCTGCGGTGATGCCGCCAATTTTTGCCGGTTGAGGGCGCGCCGATCTGCGACTCGCGCATGCGACTCGGAGAAAGTGAATTCTAATCTTGTCTCTTTGACCATTTGCGGTGTCGATTGGGATGCACGCCGCGCCCCGCTGCTCGCGGGCGCCGATGGGAGAAGGATCGAGGTGACCGATCATGACATACCCCTACGCCCGGACATCCAGTCTATATCTTTCAACCAAGGAAGCGGCACGCCACCTGAACCTATCGCCCAGAACCTTGGAAGCGATGAGAACGAGCGGACGGGGTCCGGCGTGCCGACGCCATGGCCGGCTGTGGCGTTACCGCTTGGACGAACTGGATCAATGGTCGGAGGCCGGGCGCGGCGATCCGCGGCCTGGCGATGGATCCTGATGGCAAGCGGCGGCGTCTTGACGCTTGCCTTGGGCAGTCGGACGCCGAGACCCTATCGGCTGATCTACAATGCGAGCGGGAGCGTGCCGGTTGGCTGGTACCGAACAGATGGGCAGTTACGCCCGCATCGAGGCGCCCTGATGCTCATCGTGCTACCGGGGCGATGGAGAGAGATGGCGGCAACCCGTCTCTATTTGCCGAGCAATGTGATGGCATTGAACGCGTCGCGGGCGGCCCGGGAGACATGTCTGTGCCGAACGTTTCGCATGTGTTGCTGAATGGGCGCCTGGGCGCGGTCCGGCTCGGCCGTGATGCGCTCGGCCGATCACTGCCGGCCTGGATGGGATGTATCCGATTGAGCGCGGATCAGGGGTTGTGCTCAATCCGTCCGCCCAGTCGTTGAATAGCCGCTACATCGGTCCACTGCCCACCGATGCTTTTCGCGGCGGGGCGGTGGCGCTGTGATTGCGCCACTCTGGATGGCGAGCGGGCTGCTGGCGGCGTGCACTCTTCCAGATCCCGAACACGCCCTTATCCGGTCGGCGATCGAGGCCAATGCCGAACGATTCAATATGCCGGCTCGTTGGATCGCAAGTGTCATGACGGTCGAGAGCGGTGATCGCGCCTGCCGTGACGGACCGCCGATCCGCAGTCGTGCTGGCGCAGCGGGCGCGATGCAGGTGATGAGACCGACTTGGCTCGAGATGCAGGCTGTCGTGAACCATGGCTCGTCGATCGACGATCCTGTAGCCAACATCGCAGTCGGCTCGGCCTATTTGCGCGAGATGTACGATCGATTTGGCTATCCGGGGATGTTCGCCGCCTATAATGCCGGACCGAGGCGCTACGGACAAAGTCTGACCGGGCGACCGCTTCCTCGCGAGACATTGCACTATCAGGACGCGATTTTGCGGCGGCTCGAAGGGCAGCCTTTGGCGCCTGGTCCATCGTCCGTTGGCGATCGGATCGCGCTTTTTGTTCCTCGATCCGCGACGCCGAGCGATGTTCCTCGCGATCAAGCTGAACGTCAAACCAGGATGGACGGGGCCCTGTTTTTTCTGCGTCGATAGGATCTCGCCGCGAACGATTTCACCGAGGACGACCGCTTTCGAGGTCCGACTATATGGCAACGCGTCCCCGTCGGCTGAATGGAGGCGCGTTGCCAAACGAGACGGCTTCAGCTCATAGCTGCTTTTTCGGCCGCCCGCGACGCCGGGCGATGGGTGCCTCTGGAACAGCGACCGGTGCAGCGGGTGCTTTCGCCTTCGCCTTCGTGGTTCGCGGGAGCGAGCTCGCCCTTTTCGGCGCAGCTGCTGTGACGGCTTCGGATGTCTCAGGTGCTGTCCCGGCGAGTTTGCGTCCCAACCCAATTTTTTTTGCCATTTCTCGGCGCTGATTTGCATAATTCGGAGCCACCATCGGATAATCCCGTGACAATCCCCATTTCTGCCGATACTCATCTGGAGACATGTCGAAGTTCGTGCGCAAATAGCGCTTCAGCATCTGCAGTTTTTTGCCGTCCTCAAGGCACACGATATAGTCCGGTTTCACTGACGAGCGTATAGAAACAGCCGGTTTTGATTCCTCCGGCTCAGCTTTCTCGTGCTCGCCAAGCGTTGTAAACGCGTCGTGAACCGCCCTGATGAGCCCGGGAATGTCTGAGGCCGGTACGCTATTGTTGCTTACGTGAGCAGCGACAATATCGGCGGTCAAAGATATAAAATTACTAATCTCAGTCAATTTATCCTCCCTGATACGACCTGATGGTGTATAGGCGGCCTTTCTTGGGGGTTCAATTCCTCAATGGTGAACAGCTGCCACCAGTCACCAGTTGATCGCTCGGGGGGTTGAAATCTATGTCAGATTGGAAATGATAGGATAGTCAACGGCGCGCTGAGGTTCGGGTGCTGGCTGATGATTTGCGGTTGGTCGCGGATGTCTTCTGACGGCGAATGGATATGAGAATCTAACCGGAAAACGTCGGATTATCCGGATTGGACGTGAATAAGCAGCGTAACAGGGAGAATTCTGGCGAGAACGCGATCGCGTATTTGGAAGTAAAATTGTATGCGCAAGGCAAATTAGGATTTGCTCGACTGAATGACGTTGCATTTACTCGACCCTGCTCGAGTATGCGTGTTTTAGGGCATGCCAAGGAGTGCCTTATAGGCCTGTAGAAGGTGCGCGACGGCGGCAAATGCAAAATGCTGCCGGAAGGGTGATCTGCGTCACGGAGGCGCGCCCGCTATCACGCGACTGCGGAATAGCGAGCCGGACCGCTTTTGATACTATTGCGCCTCGTGAGATTTGGCCCGACGATATGACGCTGACTAACCGCGGTGGTGGCGCCGAGGCCCAATCAGCGGGCTCCCGGCGGATCATTTCCAAGTCGTCGATCGATCTCACCGTGCGCGGCGGTGACGCAATGCGACCAAGGTCGACACCGAAAGATCGGTGAGGTTGATCGCGCAGACTTCAAACTCCGCCCGGCCGTGGCAGAGCCAGCGCTTGCTTTGCAGGCAAGATCTGATCGTTTGAATGGCACCCGCTGGCGGCGCTCTGGCTGAGGTTACGACTTTTGTGATCGGGTCGTACTTAACCGTGGCCATCGAAAATGCATCACACCGGCTCGATCAACGACAATCGCCATCTCCGCGCGGCCATGGCAAACAAGCGCCTTTGCTAATTCCCTCGCTTCCCCGAGCGAGATCCATGAGACTTCGAGCGTACGGCGGCTGCCATTGACCTCTAGGACTACACTGTACGACATCGATATATTCGTTCCAGTTTCCGTATCTTCGTACGGGTAAACCTGCATGCGGGTGGCGTGGCAATAGCCCAAATGCAAACCCTCGAGAAGCAGCGGATGAGAAGGTGGGGGCGGGGGTTCCTGGGGTTTCTGCCCAAGAACCGACGAGAAGTCAGCTCGTCACACGCGGCCCCCCGCACCGCATTGTCCCGCGCCCGTCAGCAGGCCGGGAAAAGATATACCGAAGGTTTGGAAAATCATATCAATTTCGCTCAAGCGCCATCGAACTGTACCAAGTCTGGAAGCGCTTGTGTTGATGGAGCCGGGACGGGCGCGTTGCTTGTCGGTCATCGCCTTCCAAGCAGCCTATTCGCCTGAACGACAATTTCGCCATTTTTCCACGTTACGCGGCGGCATTCTGCGAGACTATCGCCGCTGTTGCAGGCCGCTGCGTTTGGGCGAAACTGGAGCAGCTCACTTCACGCTGCGCTCGACGGCGAACATCCTTGCTCGCGCCTTCGTCGCTCCGCCCGACACAGGCGAAGTACATCGCGCTTCTTGGCAACCGCGCAATGATAACGAGGGAACACAGTGTGACGGATGATGACGGCCCGCACATGGTCACAGATGCGGGCCGCCTGGATTTGTCAGGGGATACCTGACGACATTGGTTTCAAGCAGATGGATTATGGCCGCACTACCATAGATCAATTCGCTGCGGTCATCGGTTCAGGCTCAACGGCAAAGGGTGCGGAGCAAATGCTGGATCGCTCCACGTGCGCCCTTGCAAGCCGATCCTTCCATCAACGGCGAGAACGGGCCGTTGAAAAGCGTCCTTGATAGAGCGGACCAAGCACCGGCCAATCCGGTCGCCGGCGCATCGCCGCCGGCATGCGACCCGACGTAAACCGGCAATGACGGTTTGGAAGTCCCTTCGGGCCGGAGCTTTGTTGACGTTTCAGCCCTGCTGACCTCGTCTAATCACTGGGCAGATTTTAACAGATCGTTAACCTCCTAAGGCTATTTTGGTTCGGAGACGTAACGAACATAGTCGCCTAATTTTCGAATTACGGGGGCGGAACGGTGGCTCTGATGGATTATTTCGCTGGGGCGGCAGTACGTCGGATGGCTCGCGAGGAGGCGATTGCCGCAATCCGGAGCCGGGGCAGCGGTGCGGTGCCCTATCTGCTCGATCGCGCCCAGCGTTCGCGTGATCTTCAACGTAGACAGGTCTATCGGATCGCAGCGACGGTGGTGCCAAAAATCCTTGCAGAGGATGGCCAGGAGGAAGGACGGTGACTTCGACGACGCCGCAGGCGGTCGCAGACGACGCGGCGATCGGTATGCTCGTCGGCACAGTGGCCCTCATGGGATTGTCGGCTCTCCTGAGCGAACTGTCTCAGATGGGAAATCTGTCACCGCAATCGCGCCTGCGCATCAGGGCGTTCATCGAGCGCGGGATTGCCGATGCCGATGTGCCCGAGCGGACCAAATCGCACGTGCGCTCGCTGCTTCGCGCCCATTTCCCTGCAGGAAAATGAAAGGACAGCTGCCCAATCAGCAAAGCTCCTCGTCAGCGATGGTGAAGCAGCGGTCACCTACGCCCGGCTTCACCCATCGACCGGCAATGTGCTGCGCCGGAAGCTCCAACTTCTCAGCGAGCCGGCGCGCTTCCAGCCGTTACCAAAAAAAGATTTGCCGTCAGCCTACGCGCGGCGGCTGAACGCGCGCGGGCAGAAGGGTGCTTTTGGATCCGGCGGCAGCCCTGCCTAGCTTACGCACTCGGGGCGGGATCGTCCGGATCGTCTTTGCATACTCTGCGGTGAGTGCGAACAGATCCCACGCATGCCCCCAGCGGAGCCCGGGGAACCCGTCCCTGGCCGAGACGACGACCAGGACGCCAACATCGAAGGCGGCGAATAGCAGAATGATGATCCGGAGGCCGTCGGCCCGAAGCGCGGGTGCGTCCGGCGTCACTGCCGCGCGCCACGTTTCCAGCACGGTCACGAGGATGACAAGCACGGCGAAGATCCAGTCGCCGACGCCCTCGAAACTGATTCGCATGACCAGCGTCCAAGCGGCGAGCATCCAACCGTAGCGTGCTACTGCATACTGGGTCATCCCAGTGCGCTGGCACAACCAGATGATGGGCGGGTGGAACAGGCGGATGCCGATCCAGCGATCGAGTCGGCGAATCATGGCCGGCCCATAGCAGATCGTGCGGGGGTTCGTGGGCGTTTCGCAATCGGCTCGGTGAATGGTGGTCGGGTGCACGGCGGCCGTGATTGTCAATCACGCCTGTCGTGCTGACGGCTTCCCTGCGTGCTGGTGTAGCGCTCGTTCCTGTCCAGGTCGTCCTTCTTTCGATCAGCCGGTGCGAGGCTCCGCAACGGTGGATCTGGCGCGTGAGCCGCGAATTGCTATCCTGTGCGGTATGATTCCGACGACTGGCCTCGACAGCTTCACCCAGATCGCGACTGTGCGGGTCGAACTCAAGGATTCCGACCCCCCGATCTGGCGAGTGGTCGAAGTGCCAACGTCTGTCACGCTGAAGGTTCTACACGAGATCATTCAAGCCACGATGGGCTGGTTCGACTACCATCTCTGGGAGATGGTCATCGGGGGACAGACCTATGGCCTCCCCATGGAAGAGGATTGGGGTACCGCCCCCCGCAAGGTTGCCTCGCGAACCCGTTTGCGCGATGTCCTTCAGCCGGACACGACAAAGATCGATTACGTCTACGATTTCGGCGACCGCTGGGAGCACGCCGTCATTGTCAGTAACGTGCGTGCTGGCGACGTCGGCAATTCCTACCCACGCTTTGTCGCCGGTGAGCGCGACTGCCCTCCCGAAGACTGCGGCGGTATCTCTGGCTTTTACGAGATGCTCCAAGCGAGGGTTGACCCGCACCATCCGGAGCACGTGCGAATTCGCGAATGGCTGGACGGCTACGATCCTGAAGAATTGGATGTTTTCTTGATCGAGGTCGCTCTCAAGCGGATCGCGTCCCGGCGCAATGCCGCAGCAAAGCGCATTTTAAAGTCAGCAAACGACTGATGCACTGGCACAGTGGGCAGAGGGCACCAGCAAGTCGGACATGATCTGACCACCTCGGAACAGTGGACGTCCGATCTCCTGGGTTTGCGAGCAGGGCTCGTCATCAGTAAAATTCGCGCGATGGAGCGTGTTCGCGCGACCGTATAAGCCGTATCGGTCACCAGCCGCGCATAATCGCCCGCGATAATCCAAATGCCAAGCGTGTAATATCGTAGAAGGTCGTGTTTCGTCGGTATTTTCAAGATGGTCATCGCGGAAGATGATTGTCTGGAGATACCGAGGGTTGGCGCAATGCTCCACAGGCATCGATATTTAGTTATCGCATTGGCGATCCTCGTTCCGCTGGTTGGAATGTGGGCTGTGTCGCAGTGGATTGCCGCGAAGCTCGGCTATCAAACCCGGCTAGGCCCAGTGATCGGGCGGATCGAAGGCGTTGGGGTTTATCCACCCTGGGCTGCGATCGTCTGGTGGCTGCACTACCGCTTCTACGCGCCGACGCTCTTCCGTCTGGTCGAATGGACGACGCCGGCACTGTGCACGCCGCTGCTCATCATTGTCCCGGCTTGGATACGCCCGGACGGCGAGACCGCGCCCTCGACGACGTACGGTTCGTCACGATGGGCGGATCGCGGCGAGATTCAATCGGCGGGCTTATTCGCACGCTCGGGTGTCATGCTCGGTCGGTGGGGCGGGCGCTATCTACGTCATGCTGGACCCGATCACATCCTCGCCTTTGCGCCGACCCGGAGCGGGAAAGGGATCGGGCTGGTGGTGCCGACGCTGCTGAGTTGGACCGGATCGGCCGTCGTCCATGACATCAAGGGCGAGAACTGGACGATAACGGCGGGATGGCGATCGTGTTTTTCGCACTGTGTCCGGTTCGATCCGACGGACGCCGGGGGCTCCCATTACAACCCCCTGCTGGAAGTCCGTCTTGGCGCGCGCGAGGTCGCGGATGCGCAGAATATCGCGGACATCCTGATCGATCCGGAAGGCGTCCTGGAACGGCGGAACCACTGGGAACAGGCAAGCCACGGCTTGCTCGTCGGCGCCATTTTGCACGTCCTCTACGTGAGCGACGACAAGACATTGTCGGGCGTGGCGCGGTTGCTGAGCGATCCTGATCGGCCGATCGCGACGACGCTCCAGGCGATGCTGGTCGCCAATCATCTGGGAAGCGCCGAGGACGTTCGAACCCCACCCGT
>BACX01000755.1 GCA_000333335.1 Sphingomonas-like bacterium B12
ATTCGAGCTCGGTCCCGGGGATCCTCTAGAGTCGACAGTTCACGAAGATGATGCTCGATCAGGGCCTGCTGGCGATGGTCGGCAAGGCCGAGCGCGGCGCCATCGCGATCGAGGCGATCAAGGAGGCGAAGTCCGCCTATCTGATGGCGGTCGGCGGTGCGGCCTATCTGGTGTCGCGGGCCATCAAGGCGAGCAAGGTCGTCGGCTTCGAGGATCTCGGCATGGAGGCGATCTACGAATTCACCGTGCAGGACATGCCGGTGACGGTCGCCGTCGATGCCGAGGGCACCAGCGTCCACAACACCGGCCCGCTGGTGTGGCGCGAGAAGATCCGCAAGGAAGGCCTGCTGGAAACGGCGTGACCTGACTTCATCCTCCCATCTGCGATGGGGAGGGGGGCCAAGCGTAGCTTGGTGGAGGGGCCGACGGCGAAGCCGGCGGTGCTCCACCGCCGCCCCTCCACCACCGCCTTCGGCGGCGGTCCCCTCCCCACGCTTCGCGCAGGGAGGATGAAGACCTTACCGAAAATTCACGAAACATTCCTCCCCCGTCACAATTCAGTCGCGCGGGAGGAATGACATGACCGCTTTTGCGCGCACCACAGACCCGATCGCGGGGGCTTCCACATCGAAGCGCAGGCACCACCGTCTCAAGCCCTGGCACTGGTATTCGATCACCGCGCTGCTGCTGCTCGCCGTGCCCTTGCTGTGGTTCGTGCTGGCCTATGGCAGCCTGCCGCGCCTGTGGAGCCATCACGAGAAGAAGGTGATCGGCCAGCGCGACCAGATCCAGACCTATACCGCACAGGATATTCCGGGCGATCCGGTCAGCCTCCACGTCCACGGATCGCGCGAGGCGATCGCCTGCGCCTTCACGCGTGCCGGCTGGTCGCTCGCCGATCCGGTGAACCTGCCCTCCGCGCTGCGGATCGGCGCGAGCGTGGTGCTGGGGCATCCCTATCCGCAGGCGCCGGTCAGCCCGCTCTATGTGCAGGACGAGAAGCAGGCGATGGCCTTCGAGAAGGAAGAGGGGAAGAGCGCGGACCAGCGTCACCATGTCCGCTTCTGGCAGATCGGCAATGACGACTGGTACGGCGCGGCCTCGTTCGACAAGGGTGTCGGCCTCAGCCTCTTCACCCTGCAGGTGACGCATCATATCGGCGCCAATGTCGATGCCGAGCGGGATACGGCGGGCCAGTTGCTGGTCGCGGGCGGCGCGAAGATGACGGGCATGGAGAACAACCGGATCACGCCGGGCATGCATCGCAACGGTGGCGGCGATCACTATCGCACCGACGGCCGGATCGCGGTGTTCACGCTTCCGGCCGGCGGCTGCTGAGCGGGCTTATTGGAGGAAGGTCTCCACCGCCGCCTGGAACGCGGCCGGCTGGTCGATCATGATGAAGTGGAAGCTGCCGTCGATGCGCTGCACCTTCGCCTGCTTCAAGGGCGCGTAGGCCGAGGTGTAGAGCTGGTCGAACATCGCCTGCGGGGCGCCGGTCGCGGCGTCCCACGGGTAGAGCATCGTCAGCGGTTGGGTGATCTGCGCCAGATCGGGGCGCAGATCGGTGGTGAAGTCGTCGTACATCGCCTGCGCCACCACCCGATGGTCGGACGCCGCGGCTGCGGCGATGGCGGCCTGCGCGGCGGGGCCGTCGGACTTGACCAGACGCTTCATCACCATCGGCTCGAAGCCGGAATAGGCCTCCTGCGTGCTGCCGAGCAGCCGGGCGCGCATCGCGGCGGCCTGCGGTTCCACCTGCGCGGCGGTCGCCTGCGGACCCTCCTTTTCCCCGAAGAAGGGCAGCGAATCGACGATCATCAGCCGGCCGACATCCGCCGGGTGGTCGATCGCCAGCTTCATCGCCATCAGCCCGCCCATCGAATGCCCGATCACGGCGGGCGCCCTGAGGTGGTTCGTGGCGATGTAGGCGTGGATCGCCTCGATCACCGGTATCATCACCGGCCCGCTGGCATTGGCGCCGGCGGGCGTGCCGGCGAAGCCTGCCACCTGCACGACATGCACGCGATAATGCGGCGACAGCGCGGCGACGGTCGCATCCCAGACATGGCCGGAAGAGGCGAGGCCGGGTATCAGGATCACGTCCGGGCCCTTGCCGGTGACGGTGACCGCGATGCGATCGGCGGCGGGGGCTTCGGCATGAGACGGAGCCGGATGGCTGAGCAGATACGGCACCATGGCGAGCGCGGCGAGGCGGGCGACGAACGGAAAGGACATCGCGGATCTCCTTGATGACAGGGTAATGGTGGGGTCAGTCGGCGGAAAAGATCGCCTCGATCGGCAATGCGAACAGGGCCGCGATCTTGAAGGCGAGGGGGAGCGAGGGATCGTATTTCCCGGTCTCGATCGCGTTGACGCTCTGGCGCGAAACTTCCAGCCGCTCGGCGAGGTCGGCCTGGCTCCAGTTGCGCTCGGCACGCAGCACCTTGAGGCGGTTGTTCACGACCAGTTCCCCTCGGTGAAGCGGTTGACGCAGCGGCCGAGGCCGAGGCCTGCGAACCACAATACCGATGCCCAGTAGGCCGGGATGTGACCAACCATGTCGAAGCTCTCGAGAAAGCCCCAGACGGTAATGATCGCGAGCATGAAGCCACTGGCATAGAGCGTCTGGCGGATCAGCAGCATGCGCTGATACTCGTCCGTCTCCTCGACGATATAGCCGCCGATCGCGGCGAAGATCGCGACGATCGGCAGTGCCGGCAGGATCGCGACGACCCAGGCGAGCGGGCCGGTCACCATGTGGTGCTTGAACAGCCAGACGGCAGGCAGGAGCAGGGCTGCATAGAGCAGGCTCAGCCCGATCACACGCTTGTTATAGCGCTTCTGTGCGGGGTTGAAGGCCATGGGTAAAGTCTCCACGTCTTTGTGACAATCAAGCTTTACTTTTGAGTCGATGTTATGTCAAGCTTGCTTTGCAAATGGTCGCGTATGCTCGACATGGAGCGAGTGCCTGTTGAACGTCGCCTCGGCGATGCCTAGCTCCGCTTCATGGTGATCTGGATCGTGCGCATCGGCGTCGGCTTGCTCGTACTGGTGCTGCTCGCACTGCTGGCGATGTGGATCGCGCCGCGCTTCCTCGATCGCATCTATTATCGCGGGCCGGTCTCCGATCATTTCGATGGCGAGCGATTCTTCAACCCCGGCGATCCGCCGCCCGCCGAACGGCGGGGCTTCTCCTTCTTCCGCTTCCTCCGCTTCGCCTTCGGGCTGGACCGCGCGCCGTGGCCCAAGAGCGTGCCCGTGGAGCGGACGGCGCCGCCGGCGCGTGTCGAGGGGCAGGCTATGCGGGCGACGTGGATCGGCCACGCCACCGTCCTGGTGCAGACGCAGGGCCTCAACATCCTGACCGATCCGGTCTGGTCGGACCGCGCCTCGCCCTTCGGCTTCATGGGGCCGAAGCGGGTGGTCGAGCCGGGCGTCGCGTTCGGCGACCTGCCGAAGATCGATCTCGTCCTGCTGAGCCACAATCATTACGATCATCTCGATCTTGCTACCCTGGAACGCCTTTGGGTGCGCGACCGTCCGCTGATCGTGACCCCGCTGGGCAACGACACCATTCTCCGCACGCGCGGGATCGAGGCGGTCACCGGGGACTGGGGCGACCGCGTGGCCGTGCGCCCCGGCATCGACGTGATCGTCGAGCGCGTCCATCACTGGGGTTCGCGCTGGGGGGCGGACCGCAACCGGGCGTTGTGGGGCGGCCTCACCGTCACGCTACCCGGCGGCAACCTGTTCTTCGCGGGCGACACGGGCTGGGGCGACGGCAGCTGGACGCGGGGCGTCGCCGCCTACGGGCCGCACCGGCTCGCTTTGGTTCCGATCGGCGCCTATCTGCCGCGTGAGCTGATGCAGGGCAGCCATGTCGGGCCGGACGAGGCGGTCGCGATCTTCCGTGCGATCGATCCTGCCCACGCGATCGGCATCCATTGGGGCACTTTCCAGCTTTCGGAAGAAGACTATGCCGCGCCCGCCGATATGCTGGCGGCGGAAGTGGAGGCGGCTGGCATCGATCCGGGCCGATTCCGTGCGATCGCGCCGGGCGCGGTGTGGGACGTACCGACGCTCTGACGCGCGATCCGCGTCACAAAGGCCAGCAGATTCCGTGCCATGGCCGCATCGTCGCCCCATTTCGTTCAGGTGGGCGACAGAAACCGTGCCTCTACGGCCACACTCCGTGGCTTGGGGCCGTAATGTCGGTTTGTTCATGGGAACGAAGGCCGCCCTCGGGGCATCTAACCCCCGCAACGCCCCCGGCGACGCATTGTACGAGTAGCTTTTTAGCTTTGCGGAGTACCTATTTATGAAGACGATCCTGCTCGCGACGAGCGCCCTTCTTGTCGCGGCCGCCGCGCCCGCCATCGCGCAGGACGCCGCCCCGGCCGACACCACCACCACCACCACCACCACCACGACGGCCGCTCCGTCCGAAGGCGCGACCTTCACCGGCCCGCGTGCGGAAATCTTCGGCGGCTGGGATCGGGTCGGCACCCGCACCCGCTTCGACGACGGCACGACCCGCGTGACCGATCGCCGGCACAAGACCGCGTGGACCGGTGGTGGCCTGCTCGGCTACGACATGCCGATCGGCGACAAGATGACGGTCGGCGCGTTTGGCAGCTACGCGGTCTCCACCGCCAAGACCTGCGGCAGCGATGCGACCTCCATCACTTGCCTCAAGGCGGGTCGCGAGATCGAGGGCGGCGCGCGCGTCGGCTACAAGCTCGGCGGCAAGGCGCTGGTCTATGCCAAGGGCGCCTATGTGAACGGCCAGATCCGTGGAACCAGCGCCGACGATGCCGGTGACTATATCCGCGGCCACGCCAATCGGGACGGCTGGCGCGCCGGTGCCGGCGTCGAGTACGCCGTGACCAACCATGCCTACGTGAAAGCGGAGTATGATTATACCCGCTTCAAGAGCTTCAACGCGGACGAGCTCGGCCTGACCGACACCAGCCTGCGCTATGATCGCAATCAGGTGCTGGCCGGCTTCGGCGTGCACTTCTGATGTATTGAGCCTCCGGCCGGACTGGTCGCTGGCCGGAATGCGCCCCGTCGGTGAAAACCGGCGGGGCGTTTTCGTGTGCCTAGAAGGCCGTGCAGATCCCGATGCGCCGGCCGCTGTCTCGCCCCCGGAAGGCGAGGGCGAGCTTACCCGTTTGGCCCGTGCCCTGGAAGGTGAAGTCGTAGCCGGTGGCGGTATAGGTGCCGTTGCCTTCGACATGCATGGTCTGGCCATGGCCGTCCGAACAATCCCCCGCGGCGTCGATCCTGCCGTCCGCCATGGTGAAGTAGGCGAAGCGGCAGCTCTGCTCGGCCCCGGCGAGGAAGATGCCCTGCGGGTTGCGCAGATCGCTGGCGGTCAGGCAGGCGTCGCGCGGTTCCGGATTGGGTAGCGCTTTCGCCATGCGCTGGGCGAGTTCCTCCGATCCGTTCACGCTGTCGAGCGCGAACACCACCGTCTCCCGCCACGCGCCCGGCATCAGCGGCGGCGCTGGCGCGGCGGCGAGAAGGAGCGGCAGGGCGGCAAGGAGGCGGGGGATACGCATCGGGCAGCGATAGCGGCTCGCGGCGTGCTTGTCGAAATCGTCGGCCGGATACGCGCCCCCCGCATGGCGAGGCGACGGGTCAGCCCGCCGCGTTGCTCACCGCCCCCGGCGCCGCGTCCGTCGCACATTCGCCGACGCGCTTCGCGCTCATCCTGGTGTGCGAGCTGCTCGTCATTCCGCCGGGCAGGCCGGTGACGGTGCTGTTGCTGTCCGAGCTGATCCCGGTGGGGGAGAAGGTGCCGGTGTTGGTGGCCTCGATCTTCATGCCGCTGGGCATCGTGCAGTGCATCTTCGCATCGATCTTGCCCTCGGCCATTGAAAAGCTGTCGTAGGTGCAGTTCTTCTTCAGCCCATCCATGCCGCCCGAGAACATGCCCTCGGGCCGGTTGACCTGTTCCGGCGTGATGCAGGTCTTCATCGTCTGCGGCGGGAGCTTGGGCGGGGTGGGCATGTTGGCGGGGCCGCCGGTGATCTTCTGGTCGATCATTTCGACCGTCACCTCCCATTCGCCGGGCTGGATCTTCGCCTTCTGCGTCTTGGCGACATCCTCCAGCGAGACGTTCTTCATCGAGACGCTGTCGCCGCCCGGCTTGTCGCAGGCGGCGAGCGCCAGCAGTGCGACGATGGTGATCGGTGCAATGGATCGCATGAAACCCTCTCCCTCTGGCCCCCGAACGACCCAGCATAGACGGCCGGGGCGATCCCGCCACCTTCGTTTCGATTATGCGGGCGATTGCGGTGTTCGCCTTTCGTCCCCATATTTCCCTTCATGCCGATCGAGATTCGCACCAGCCTCGCCGAGCCCGAGGCCATGCCGATGTTCATGCCGCACCGCCCCGCGCGGCCGGACAAGAGCGAAGGCGGCAAGCCGTTCAGGCTGGTGAGCGACTATGCGCCGTCCGGCGATCAGCCCGGCGCGATCGCCGAGCTGACACAGGCGGCGCGCGATGGCGAGCGGACGCAGGTGCTGCTGGGTGTCACCGGGTCGGGCAAGACCTTCACCATGGCCAAGGTGGTGGAGGAACTGCAGCGGCCTGCGCTGATCCTTGCCCCCAACAAGATCCTCGCCGCTCAGCTCTACGGCGAGTTCAAGCAGTTCTTTCCGGAGAACGCGGTCGAGTTCTTCGTCAGCTATTACGATTATTACCAGCCCGAGGCCTACGTCCCACGGTCCGACACCTACATCGAGAAGGAAAGTTCGGTGAACGAGGCGATCGACCGGATGCGGCATAGCGCCACCCGATCGCTGCTGGAGCGCGACGACGTGCTGATCGTGGCGTCGGTCTCCTGCCTCTACGGCATCGGCTCGGTCGAAACCTATTCGGCGATGACCTTCGCGCTCAAAAAGGGCGAGACGGTCGACCAGCGCGAACTGATCCGCAAGCTGGTGGCGCTGCAATACAAGCGCAACGACGCCGCCTTCCAGCGCGGCGCCTTCCGCGTGCGCGGCGACAATCTGGAGCTGTTCCCCTCGCATTACGAGGACACCGCCTGGCGCTTCAGCTTCTTCGGCGACGAGATCGAGGAGATCACCGAGTTCGATCCGCTCACCGGCAAGAAGGTGGCGAACCTGGACTACGTGAAGGTCTACGCCAACTCGCACTACGTCACGCCGGGGCCGACGCTCAAGCAGGCGAGCGAGGCGATCAAGCATGAGCTGGCGGAACGGTTGAAGGAACTGGTCGCCGAGGGGCGGCTGCTGGAGGCGCAGCGGCTGGAGCAACGCACCCAGTTCGATCTGGAAATGATTGCGGCGACCGGCTCCTGCGCGGGCATCGAGAATTACAGCCGCTTCCTCACCGGCCGCCTGCCTGGCGAGCCGCCGCCGACTTTGTTCGAGTATCTCCCCGAAAACGCGCTGCTCTTCGTCGACGAGAGCCACCAGACGGTGCCGCAGGTCGGCGGCAGGCGCGGGC
>BACX01000754.1 GCA_000333335.1 Sphingomonas-like bacterium B12
CGGCCCCTGCCATTTCGCCTGGCCGCTGCAATCGGCGCAGGATCGACACGCATCCGATTATCAGCAAAATCCGAAAAGGCCGTCGCGTGAACCCTGTCGCGATGACATCGCCGGTGCCCGGCCGACCGCATGCGTCGAGAGGGTCGCAATTCGCAACCTTTCGTCCTATGTGCGCTGCAGCAATCGGAAAGGACGCGCATGGATGGCTCCGCCGTCATGACCCAAGCCGCGACGCGCACCGGGATTACTCCAGCCGTCACCTTCGCCTGCGCGGTGGCGTGCGGCGTGATGGTGGCGAACCTCTATTTCGCGCAGCCGCTGATCGCGCTGATCGCGCCGGACCTGCACATCGGGCCGGGCATTGCGGGCGCGATCGTGTCGCTCACCATGCTGGGCTATGCGGCTGGCCTGCTGCTCGTCGTGCCGCTGGCCGACCGGATCGAGAATCGCGCACTGATCCTCGCGACCGTCGGGCTGACGGCGGTTTCGCTGGCCGTGCTGGCGCTGGCGCCATCGGCAGCAACCTTCCTGATCGCGGCGATGGTGATGGGGCTGTGTGCCTCGGGCTGTCAGGTGGTGGTGCCCTTCGCCGCCAGCCTCGCCCCGCACGAGACACGCGGTGCCACGATCGGCAACGTCATGTCGGGCCTGCTCACCGGCATCATGCTGGCGCGCCCGGCGGCGAGCATGATCGCGGAGATCGCCGGCTGGCGCGCGGTGTTCGGCGTGTCTGCGGGGTTGATGGTGGTCCTCGGCATCTGGCTCGCCCGCGTGCTGCCCGAGCGGCGACCGACGAGCGGCCACGGCTATGGCGAGATCCTGCGATCGATGGGCGCGATCCTGCTGCGCGAACGCCGGCTGCAGCGCCGCGCGGTGTATCAGGGCCTCGTCTTCGCGATCTTCAACATCTTCTGGACATCGGTGCCGCTGCTGCTGGCCAACCGCTTCGGCTTTTCGCAAACCGGCATCGCGATCTTCGCGCTGGCGGGCGCGGCGGGCGCGCTGACCGCGCCGGTCGCGGGGCGGATGGGGGACAAGGGGCTGATCCGCCTCGGCACCGCCATCGCGCTCTCGGCCATGGCCGCCTCCAGTCTGCTGGCGGGCGTCGCGGGCGCGATCCACTCGCTGTTGCTGCTGGTGCTGTTCTGCCTGACGCTCGACGGCGCGACCCAGCTCAACCAGGTGCTCGGCCAGCGCGTGATCTTCTCGCTGCCGGGCGAGGACCGGGGCCGGGTCAACGCGGTCTATATGACGATCCTCTTCCTGCTCGGCGCCGGCGGATCGGCGATCGCCACGCTCACCTACGACAAGTGGGGCTGGTGGGGAGCGATGGGCGCGGGCGCGGTGCTGGGCAGCATCGCGCTGCTGATCTTCGCGACCGAATTTATCGGCGATTTCCTTGGCGCGCGCGCGTCACGCGCGTAAGGCCGCTCGCGACTCTTCACCTTGCGGGACGTTTCCATGACCACCATCATCCGCGAAGCAGACCTGATCGAAAGCGTCGCCGACGCGCTGCAATATATCTCCTACTATCACCCGATGGATTATATCCGGGCGCTGGGCACGGCCTATGAAGCGGAGCAGTCCCCGGCGGCGAAGGATGCGATCGCGCAGATCCTCACCAATTCGCGCATGTGTGCGGAGGGGCATCGCCCGATCTGCCAGGATACCGGCATCGTCACCGTCTTCGTGAAGTGGGGCATGCAGTGCCAGCTCGACGTCGACAGGTCGTTGCAGGACGTGATCGACGAGGGCGTGCGCCGCGCTTACCTCCACCCGGAGAACCGGCTGCGTGCCTCGATCCTGCGCGACCCGGCGTTCGGGCGGGTGAACACCAAGGATAACACCCCCTGCGTGCTGAACGTCGAGATGGTGCCGGGCCACCATGTCGAGGTGGCGGTGGCGGCCAAGGGCGGCGGCTCCGAGAACAAGTCCAAGTTCAAGATGATGAACCCCAGCGACAGCATCGTCGACTGGGTGCTGGAGATGATCCCGCAGATGGGCGCCGGCTGGTGCCCGCCCGGCATGCTCGGCATCGGCATCGGCGGCACCGCCGAAAAAGCGATGACGCTCGCCAAGGAATCGCTGATGGGCGATATCGACATGGCGCAGCTCAAGGCGCGCGGGCCTCAGAACAAGATCGAGGAGCTGCGCATCGAGATCTTCGACAAGGTCAATGCGCTCGGCGTCGGCGCGCAGGGGCTGGGCGGCCTCGCCACCATCCTCGACGTGAAGATCATGGGATTTACCGACCACGCGGCCTCCAAGCCGGTGGCGATGATCCCGAACTGCGCGGCGAACCGCCACGCGCATT
>BACX01000753.1 GCA_000333335.1 Sphingomonas-like bacterium B12
GCGGATCAGGCGCCAACAGACGCTGGCGCCAGCGCCGAACACCACGTTGCCGATCACGTCGGCCGACGGCGCGACCCAGGCTGGGCTGGCATCAATCCGCCGTGGTCGCATTCCACCCATCGCGTAGATCGTCATTGGCTGTGTCCGGACTGGTTCATCAGGCGCTCGGAGCGGAAGCGCCGGCCAACTCTCGTTTGCCGAGAGCTTCGCGCATGGCCGCCTTGGTCACTTTCCCATATCCCGATTTGGGCAGGCTATCCCAGATCTCCACCCGCCGTGGCAGCTTGTAGGAGGCGATCTGCGGACGCAGCCATTCGATAATTTCCTGCTCGCTGATGGCAGCCTCTCCGCGCAGCACGCACACGGCGATTCCGACCTCGCCCCATTTCGGATCCGGCATTCCGACGATCGCGACCTCGTCGATGGCTGGATGCTTGAGGATCTTCTCCTCGATCTCGCGTGGATAGACGTTCGATCCGCCCGAAATATACATGTCGGAGGCGCGCCCCGTGATGAAGAGATCACCCGCATCGTCGAGATGCCCGAGATCTCCGGTGCGGAACCACCCGTCGCGGAATGCCTTCGCATTGGCCTCGGGATTGTCGTGATATCCGGCGAACACGGCAGGTCCGCAGACGCAGATCTCCCCAGTCGCGCCAGCAGGCAAGACGACGCACGCATCGTCCTGGATGGAGACCTGCATCCCCGTCCGCTCGCGGCCGCAGGTACCGAGTTTCACGCCAGGACCATCCTGTGCATGATGGTCCTGCGGACGAAGCACGGTGATCGCGCCCGTCACTTCGCCAAGCCCAAAATATTGGACGAGGACGGGCCCCAGAGTGGCCAGCGCGCGCTTTTGATCCTCGCGATACATCGGCGCGCCAGCGTAAATCACCTGGCGCAGCGATCCGTGATCGAACCGTTCGACGGCGGGATGCTCGGCGAGGATCTTCAGGATCGTCGGCACCGTGAAAATATTGCTGACGCGCCACTCCTCGACGAGACCCCACGCCTGCTCCGGGTCCAGGCGGTCTCCATCCGGCAGCACGCTCTTCACACCGCGCGCTACCTGCGTGAGGAAATGAACGCCAGCACCGTGGGTCAGCGGCGCGACCACCAGCGAGGCATCGTCCTCGCTTATGCCGGGCATCAGATCGCACAGGTGATTGAGGATTACGAAGGCCATCTGCCCGTGCGTGAGGATGGCCGCTTTCGGGCGGCCAGTCGTTCCCGAGGTGTAGAAGAACCAGCACGGGTCGTCATAGTCGACTGTCACGTCGCTGACCCGCTCGCCGAGGTGCTGAGCCACCAGCTCGTCATAGCTGTCCGCACCTTTTCCGCCGATCACGATCGTATCACGGACGGCACACGCCTCGATATGGCCCGGGAAGACTGCTTCGCAGAACATAAGGCTCGCCCCACTCGACCGGACGAGCCAGGCCACCTCATCTGGGGTCTGGCGAAAATTCGTGGGCACCCAGATCGCGCCAAGCCGAAAGGATGCGAACATCGTTTCGATCAGCTGGTTGCAGTTGCGCGCCTGCACCAGAACGCGATCGCCCTTGTCAATCCCACGCTCGACCATGACGGCCGCCATCGCGTCGACCCTGATATCGAGATCGGCCCAGGTCCAGCGCTTTTCGCCCCAGATCAGCGCCAGCCCATCAGGATGCCGCCTGGCGGCTTGACGCAGGAAATGGGCGAGATTCATCACCCGGTTCGAGATCCGCGTCATGCCCGACGCTCCAAGATCGAGGCATAATTGGTGACGGCGGCGCCACCCATGTTGAAGACGCCGGCCAGCGACGCGCCATCTATCTGAATGTCGCCCGCCTCACCCATCAGCTGCATGCAGGCCATCACGTGCTGCGAGACGCCGGTCGCACCGATGGGGTGCCCCTTCGCCTTCAGGCCCCCGGACGGGTTGACCGGCAGCCTGCCGTCCTTGCGAGTGGTGCCGTCACGAACCACCCGATAGCCCTGGCCGTGGGGTGCCAGACCCATCGCTTCATATTCAAGCAGCTCCGCGATCGTGAAGCAGTCGTGCGTTTCGACGAAGTCGAGATCGTCGATACCGATGCCCGCAGTTTCGAGCGCCCCCGCCCAGGCTTGACGCGCGCCTTCGAAGACGGTCGGGTCGCGGCGCGACAGCGGAAAATGGTCATTGGCGTGGTGGCGGGCGCGAAAGCCGATGCCACGCGTGAGGCCGGCGGCCACGTCGAGCGACACGAGGACGATCGCGGCCGCACCGTCGGAGATCAGCGAGCAATCGGTCCGGCGCAGCGGCGCCGCGACGAAGGGATTGCGGTCGGATATCGTGTTGCAGAAGTCGAAGCCCAGATCCTTGCGCATCTGGGCGTAAGGATTGCCGACGCCGTTGGCGTGGTTCTTGGCAGCGATCATCGCCAACTCCTCGCTTCGATCGCCGAAGCGTTGGAAATAATTGCCGGCGATGCGGCCGAACAGGCCCGCGAAGCCGCCGTCGACGTCCGCCTCTTCCTTTCGATAGCTCGCGGACAAAAGGATGTCGCCGACCTCCTGTGTCGGCGTCGCGGTCATCTTCTCGGCCCCGACAACGAGCGCGATCCGGCCACGCCCGCTTTCGATGAAGTCCAGCGCGGCGTAGAGCGCAGCGGACCCCGTTGCGCAGGCATTTTCGAGGCGGACGGCTGGCGTATAAGCGAGTTCGGGGAGCGCGAGCGCGACCTGTGCCGCTTCGAAGCCTTGCCGGGAGAAGCCACCGTTGAACACGCCGACGAATATCCCGTCGACGGCGGATGCCGGCACGCCGGCATGATCGAGCGCGGCGGCGGACACATTGGCCATGAGATGCTCGACGTCCGGCTCGTCCAACTTGCCGAAGCGCGTATGCGCCCATCCCGTGATCACCGCCTTGGTCATTCCGCATCTCCTATTTCATCATTGTCGTCCCATCCGGGGGCGACCGGCGTCAGGCCGACCCCCGGATTGAAGCGGTTGGTCGGGTCGAGCAGCCGATAGAATTGGTGCAGTGCGGGCTTAGCCCGATACTGCCGACCGACATTGTGCTCGGCCGGATATTCGGCGCCTTCCTCGTCGAGCGCGGCCAGCAGCTTGGCCTTGATCGTGCCGGGATCCGCACCTGCCGCGACGAGATAGTCGCGATGGAAGACGTGACAGAAGAAATGGCCGTAATGCAGGACGACTTCGATCGCCCCCTTCAGGTCGGACCGAAGCGGTCCCACCCAGGTCCGCGCGTTGCGCGGCAAGGCAACGTCGAGCGCGACCAGGCCCGAGAGGCGCGCATGGTTCACCGCAAGATACCGGATCGCCGCGCCGGCCGCGACGAAGCGGTGGAGCGTTGCGCGACTCGCCTCGTCGGCGTCGCATTCGAAGAAGGCACCGCTCGTCGTCTGAGCATGAACTGTGAGCAACCGCCGGACCTCGGCGAGGCTCTCGCCTTCGACCTTGAGGATCAGATGATGCTCGTAGCGGTCGCGCCACTGGCGCATTCTCGCAGGAAGATGGTCGGGCAACAGCCTCGAAATGCCCTGAAGCAGGCGGTCGGACAGCGCGCGTATGCCCGTCGCCTCGCCTGCCGCGTCGAGCCGAGCTTTGAGGGCGAAGAGCGCTGGCAACCGCTTCGTGCCGAGCGTGCGGATGGCGAGGAAGGTGTCGCGGCCATATCGATCGGCAACGTCGAAGGCATCGCGGTGCATATATTCGGCCGAAACCGGGAGACGCGAAAGCTCGGTCAGCATGGCGCGTCGAAGCGTGGTCAGTTCGTCGGGCGCATTGGTGCCCAGGTAGAAGGTGGCAGCCCCATCGGCTTGCGGGAAAGTGTCGGTCCGCACCGCGAAAACGACGAGATGTCCGGCGCTGCCGGAGCATTCATGCAGATGCTCGGGATCCGCATTGAACCGCGCGGGCGTGGCCTCGTCGACAGCGCGGACGCGAGCCGCATAGTTTGGCGCCGATGCAGGTGCGTTCGATGGCTGCGCCTCGAATTCTCCGGCCTCCAGGCGACGCAACATGTCTTCGTCGTCGACGCCAAGGTCGATGCCGAGCTGATTGACCAGCCTCAGTGCGCCACTTTCGTCGATCCGGGCGAAAAGCGAAAGCTCGGTGTAAGCGGGGCCACGCTGGATGAGCGATCCGCCGGAATTGTTGCAGATACCGCCAATGACGGAAGCACCGAAGCAGGATGATCCGATGACCGAATGTGGCTCACGCCTCAGCGGACGCACCTTGTCCTCCAGCTGGGCGAGCGTCGTGCCCGGGAGGGAGATGACCTGCTTGCCCTCATTGATCAGATGGATCCCCGACAGGCGCATGGTGCTGATGATGACGGACGGACGGGTGAGCCGCGCGTCAGGCGTCGACCCACCGGTCAGCCCCGTATTTGCTGCCTGGACGATGATCGCGACGTCGGCGGCGGCGAGCCGCTTCACCACCCTCCAGAGCTCGACGAGCGATCCCGGTCGCGCGACCGCGAGCGCCGTGCCGGCGGCCGCCCTGAAGCCCCGCCGATACCGCAGCGTCGAACGATCGGCGGTAATCAGATGCGATCTCCCGACGATGGCTCGTAGATCGTCGAGCAAGTTGTTGGTACTCGTCACGTCTCGCCTTCCATCAACACCTCGAAGGTGACGCCGACGGCGTTCAGCCCGTAAGCGAAGGTCCCCGGGATGACGGTCGAATCCATGCAGCATACATATCCCGAGAGGCTCGAACCTCCCGCCGGATCGATCGTGCCGGAAAGGCCGGCGATCTCCTGCCCCGGTCCGCTGACGCGAACCCTTTCCCCCTCGCGGTCGACCACGGATTCGACGAGACTGCCGACTGAGGCGAGAATGCGCGCCGTGCGGAACCCGTTTTCCCGCGCGACCGTCTCGAGCGCCTGGGTGACGTCCTGGTTGGGCTGGAGCTTCACGAGCAGATAGGTGGTCGTCATGCGGCCTCGGGATGGAAAATGGCGAAGCGCGTCTCCGCATCCACGCGCCGCGCGAACCGCGCGCCGGCAAGCATCAGCAGTTCGAGCCGCAGCCCTCGGGCACCGACGATCGTCTTGCCGCGGATGAGATGACCGCCGACGAGTCGACCATCGCCGCCGCGAAAGACGGCATGGCAATGAGTGAAACGCCCACCCTGTTCGTCCACGCCGACGACTCCGGATCCCGCTTCAACCAGGACTGGCGCGACAATTTGCACGGGACCATGGAAGGTGATGGGAACATCCGTGCCGGGTCCGCCTGTCATGATCGTCAGCGCGTCGATCGAGCCTCCAAGAAGATTGAACATCGCGCCGGGCGTACCCCGCTCGTCCAGGATCGCCTCCAGGGAAGTGTAGAGATCGCGACCTGGCTCGAGGTCAAAGATCACGCGCGCGGCGATATCGGCGCAAAGCGATGTGGAGCGGGCCAAAAGCGCCGTGCCGACATGTTCGACCACGCGCATCTCGTCGGCTTCGCCGGCGCCTGAACCCACCTTTGCCCCTCCTTCTTGTTCCGGAAGAAGCTAGGTGGAGCAGCCGGGCGGCAGAACGGCATTGCGCTCGTGCTCGCTAGGGTTCATCAAATAATTAAATCGGTAGATCAATAATTGAACCGGAGAGGGCATGGAAGGCGGCTCCAAGACGATAGACCGTGTGGGTGCGATCCTGCGCGCACTCGAGAATGGGCCCGAAGACGGAATGACCTCGGGCCAGATCGCGACGGCGACCGGGTTCGACAAAGCGACTGCCTATCGGGCGCTCGTCTCGCTCGCCGGAATAGGCTTGCTGGACAGGGACGCGCAAAGCAGGCGCTTCCGCTTGGGCGCCTATCTCTTCAGCCTGGGTGCGGTCGCGGCACGGCGGTTTTCGGTGCTTGCCCATGCGAGGCAGGTGATCTCGATGATCGCAAGGGAGACCGGCGACACCGTCTTCCTCTCGGTGCGCAACCGCTTTGACTCGGTCTGCATCGACTCCGCCATCGGCAGTTATCCGATCCGCGCGCAAACACTCAGCGTTGGCGAAAGCGTCCCTCTCGGCGTCAGCACGGCGGGCGTGGCGATGCTATCGACGATGGAGGACGAGGAGGTGCGTCATGCCGTCCAGTTCAACGCCATCGCCATCGCCAAGTTCAAGACCGTCAGGCCCGAACAGATTTACGAGCACGTCGCCCGGACGAGGGAATTGGGATATTCGCTCTATTCCGGCCAGATCGTCGCCGGCATGGCAGGTCTCGGCCGCCCGATCCGCGCTCCCAACGGCAAGGGCGTGGCAGTGATCAGCGTCACGGCCCTGCTCGACCGCATGCAGGAGGGCCGCGTCAAGATGATCAACGATCTGCTAAAGGACTCGATCTCCGAAATCGAGAAGCGCGCTCTGCTGATCGGCAGTCAGCTTGAAACGCTGGCCTGAACCGGGCCGTCAGGAGCGCCGCGAGAGACCGCCGTCCACGACGAGCAGATGGGCGTTGATGTAGCGGGCCTCTTCGGACGCGAGAAAGATGGCGGCATTGGCGACATCCCAGACGTCGCCCTGCTTACCCGTCGGAGAACGGCGATCCCGCTCCGCAATGTCCTCGTCCGAGGCGAGCCCGCGCCCCATTTCCGTGTCGAGAAGGCCGGGGAGGATGGCATTGGCGCGCACGCCGCTAGCGGCATATTCGAGAGCGACCGCGACCGTGAGCTGGTCGAGGGCCGCCTTGGAGGCATTGTAGATCGCATAGTTGATCCCGGTGTGCCGGATCGAGGCGATGCTCGAGACGTTGACGATTGCGCCCCGCGACCGGACGAGGTGCGGCAACGCTTCGCGCATCGTCGAGGCGGCACCGACACAATTCAGCGAGAAACCCCGCATCCAGTCGGCCATGCTGAAGCTGGCGAAGGGGCCGGGCATCGGGACGCCGACATTGTTGTGAAGGATATCGATCGTGCCGAAGACCTCGGCCGCTCGAGCGATCGCCTCGCGCACGGACTCCTCGTCAGTGATGTCCGCGCGGATCGCCTTCGCGCCCACAATCTGGGCCACGGTGCGCTCGGCGTTGGCGAGCGACGCGTCGACCACCGCGACCCTGGCGCCTGCGGCCGCATAGGCAATCGCGGCCGCCTGTCCCACGCCCAATCCGCTCGCCGCGCCGCCGCCGAAGACCACTGCCGACTTACCGGCAAGTCGCTCGCTGGGCGCGATATGCGAAATCGTCATGCTAATCGAACTCCGGATTGCAACGTAAACCGGTCGCGAAATCAATTGGAATGTCGGGATCGGACGGCATCGCGCCGATCCGGCATGATTATCGTGACCGCAGGGCCTCAGCCTCCACCCGAGGCGAGGAAGCCACCTACCACTTTCGCGAATTCCTTCGGCGCCTCGAGAAACGGGAAATGGGCGCCGCCCTCTTCCGCCGAGAACTCGTGATAGCGAGATCCGGCAATGCGCTCATGGATGTACTTCTGAGAGCGTGGATCCACGTGGCTAACCGAGCCACCGATGACCAAAGTCGGGCGATCAATCCGCCCTAGGACATCACGCCAGTCGTTCGTGCAGTGACTGATGAGAAGATCGGCAGCCACATTCGACGGTGTCTTCGCGTTTTCGACGAGGATCCAGTCGAAGAGATCCTGCGGGATCGTCTTGGTCACCATTCCGGCAAGGAAGCCGGCGCGCTGCGCCTCGCCGTCGCGACCGCGGAGCGCAGCCTGCAGGTCGCACAGTTGGGACGGAGTGAACAAGGCACCGCACTGCACGACCTCGGCTTCGCTCATGTCCGGAAGACGCAGCAGCATGGACGGCTGATCGACCAGAATGAGCCGATCGATCCTCGAAGTACCGTAGAGGTCGATAAAGGCCCATGCGATCGAGGCCCCCATGGACCAGCCCAGCAGGTTGAATCTGCCGAGCTTCAGGTGATCGACCAGCTCCGCGAGATCCCGCCCCAGCCGCGCCATACGATAGCCACGCTCGGGATCGGGCGCCTCACCATGGCCTCGCACGTCCGGCACGATGACGGTGAACCTCTCCGACAGGATGTCGAGCTGATGCTGGAACATGGCGCCCGACTGAGACCAGCCGTGGAGCATCACCAGCGCCGGTCCGCTGCCTTGGACGCGATAGGGGATCGCAGCACCGTCGGAGGCCACGAGCCAGTCGGTAGGAGGGGATATCACTGGCCGTCCGCCGACGATCGTCATCTCGCTGCTTCCCCTATCGCGCCGTTCCATCAGAACTTGACCGCCACTTCGCCACCGAACTCGCGCGGCCGCCCGAAATAGGCTTCCTCGAGGCCGAAGGTGCTGGCAACTTCGGTCGCACTCGTGATGTAGCGCTTGTTGGTGAGGTTTGTGCCGAATGCCGAAATGGTGATCTTGTCGTTGGGCAGAGTGTAGGAAATACGGCCGTTGAGCAGCGCATAATGCGGCTGTGCGACCGCCTCCACGTCGTTCGGATCGTGATAGGTCTTCGTCCGGTAGACGCCGTCCGCGCGGAAGGTCAGGGTGCTTCCCGAATTTGTGTAGAAGGTCTGCTCGATCGAGGCCGTCAGCGACAATTTGGGCGTCTCGGGCAGCTTGGCGCTGAGCGGGAAGGACACGCCCGGATCGAGCTTCACATATTTGGCATCGAGATAGCTCAGGCCACCCTGGATACGCGTCCCGCGTCCGATATGGGCCGAGAGTTCGGACTCGATGCCGCGAATACGCGCCTGGCCGGCATTCTGGACCACCGGCTGCGGAGCCCCGTTGGCGTCGGCCTGCACCGAGGTGAGCTGGAGGTCGGTATAATCGCTCTGGAAGGCGTCGATGTTGAAGGTGAGCCGATGGTTGAACCAGCTCGTCTTGAGGCCGACCTCGTAGGATTTCAGCTTCTCGGGAAGGTAGCGCTTGAGCGAGGTCTGGCTGAACAGGCGCGGCGTCCAGCCGCCGACCTTGAAGCCCTGCGAATAAGAGAAATAGGCCATCACGTCGCGCGTCACGTTGTAGGAAAGCGACGCGGCGGGCGTGAAGACATGGTCGGTCGACTTGCACTGGATGAAGGTGCCGGTAACGTCGACACCCGGGCAGGTATAGGAGCGCGGCTGGACGAGGAAATACCAGTCGTTATGGAAGTCGCGCTTCTCGATATTGTATCGGCCGCCGGCCGTCAGATGCAGCTTGCTCGTGACGTCGAACGTGCCCTGGCCGAATATGGCATAGGATTCCCCGGAGAGATGCTCGATCGACCGCGCATCGAAGTCGATGTTGACCGACGTATCCACCAGCCCATGCCAGAGATCGGCGACGATGTGGTTGTTCAGATCCTCGTGCATGTAATACAGGCCGGTCGTCCACTTGAACCGCTTGTCGAACGACGAGCCGTTGACCTGGATTTCCTCGGAATATTGCTTGTTGTTGTCGAAGCTCGTCGTTTCGAGCAGGGGGTAAGGCGAACCGTCGCCGTCGCGGCCCGCATAGCCCTTCACGCCGCGGACGGCACTGATCGACTTGATCGAGATATCGGGAGTAACGTCATAGGTCATCACCCCTGACACGCCCCAGACATCGTAGTGATCGCTGTTCGGCCCGGTCGCGCCGGTGGCATTGGGCGATGTTGCCCAGCGACTGTCGAACTGAGAGTCTGCCGGCAGTCCGAGCTGAGCGTTGATCGTCGGATAATATTGGGCGTTCAGGACGTCGACCAGCGCGCTGGCGCCCGGCACATACAGGATATTGCCGCCATAAGGCTGGTGCTGCCTGATACGGGTGTAGTCCGCCGACAGCGTAACTTCGAAGTTGCTCGCCGGCTTGTAGCGCAACACGCCCCGCACCGCGTCCTGGTTGATGTTGCCCTGGCCGTCGCCGTTCGGGTCCAGATATCGCTTCTGGAGATCGTCCGTATGCTTGCTCGAGGCCGAAAGCCGGATCGCTAGGTCGTCGGCCAGCGGAATGTTGACCCCGCCGGTGACGTCGATGCGGTGATAGGACCCGCCCGTGATGGTGAAGTTGCCGCTGAGCTTGTCGAAGTCCGGCTTGACCGAAGCGATGCGGATGGCGCCGCCGATGGTGTTCTTGCCATAGAGCGTACCCTGGGGGCCGCGCAGAACCTCGACCGACTGGGTGTCACCGAGGCTGTCGAGCGCACCTGCCGAGCTCGCGACATAGACGTCGTCGATATAGAGGCCGACGCCGGGCTCGTTGGGCATCAGGAAGTCGGTCTGTCCGACACCGCGGATGAAGATCTGGGCCGTCGTGCCGCCGCCGTCCGCGCGTCCGTTGTTGATGTCGACGCCGGGTACGAAATTGGAGAAGTCCTTGAGGTCGCGGACGCCCTGGTTCTGGATCGTCGCGCCGGTGACCGCGGTGATCGAGATCGGCACGTTCTGGATATTCTCTGCACGCTTGCGCGCAGTGACGATGATCTGATCGCCCGCATTATTGTCGGCGCGGTTTTCGACCTGCCCCGGCGATACGGCGCTATCTGTTGCGGGAGCCGACTGGCTGGCGGCCGATTGCGCATTCGCGGTGGTCGACGTCACGCCGATAGCCAAGCTGCATACGCTGACAGCGAGAATCCTCTTTGAGATCATCATGAAACCTCCCCTAGTCGGGCCGCGCCTCTACCGGGCGCTCCCTTCACGACGATCTTTAAGGGGATGATCGTGGCACGGGCCGCCGAATGTGCCAACCGAAGGATAAAGCTTCAGATAATGAAATCTGGTTTGCAGATTTGAAGCCAGCGGAATCTTCAGCCACGGGGTATGAGAGGTGATGGTCCCTCGATTCGGTGGACACCTTTGCTAAGCTCGAGAGGGCTGGAAAGGTGTTTCGATGGCGAAGACGAGGCGGGAGTTTGCTCCCGAGTTCAAGCGAGAGACGGTCGCGCTGTTGGAAAGCAGCGGCCGGCCACTTTCGCAGGTTGCGATGGAGATCGGCATTTCATCGTCGATGCTACGTGCCTGGCGCAAGGTGATGGATGGGGGTGTAGTGCGGTCGAGAGCAACCCAGCCGAACGGGGTGGCGCCGACATTACCAGCGGATCAGGCAGCTGAGATCTCGCGCCTGAAGCGGGAACTCGACCGCACGCGTATGGAGCGTGACGTGCTAAAAAAAGCGATCGGCATCTTCGCGGAGGTGCCGAGATGAGCTTCCGATTCATCCGCGATCATGCCGGCCAGTGGCCTGTCCGGCTGATGTGCCGCGTCCTCGAGGTCTCGCCGAGTGGCTATTATGCGTGGCGCAATCGCCCGGAGAGCGCCCGTGCGGTCGCGAACCGAGCGTTGCTCGAACAGGTGCGTCGCCTCCATGCCGATCATCGTGGCCGGTATGGCAGTCCCAGAATGCATGCCGCGCTCTGCGCGGAAGGCGGGACGGCAAGCCGTGGCCGCGTCGCCCGCCTCATGCGACGGCACGGTATCCGCGCGCTCGCCGGCCGCCGGTTCAAGCCCTGCACGACCGACAGCCGCCATTACCTGCCGATCGCGCCAAATCTGCTGAAGCAGGAGTTCGTGGCGTCGGCGCCGAACCGTGTCTGGCTTGCCGATATTACCTACATCCCGACCGGCGAAGGGTGGCTGTATCTCGCGGCCGTACTCGACCTGGCGACCCGCAAGATCGTCGGCTGGGCGATGCGTGATCACATGCGCACCGAGTTGCCGCTGGCGGCCTTGATGATGGCCGCGCAGCGGCAACGACCGGCCGAAGGCCTCATCCGTCATTCCGATCGCGGCAGCCAATACGCGGCCGAGGCGTATGCCAGACAACTCACCGCAATGAAGGCGACGCCATCAATGAGCCGCACGGCGTGCTGTTACGATAATGCCCCGATGGAGAGCTTCTTCCACACCCTCAAGGTCGAGCTTGCCCACCAACGACAATGGCCAACGCGTGAAGAGGCGCGACGCGACCTGTTCGCGTATATCGAGGGCTATTATAACCGGCGGCGGATCCACTCCGCCCTCGGATATAGGACCCCGGAACAGGCCGAACGACAAATGGCCTAAACCCGTGTCCACAAAATCGGGGGACTATCAGGAGAATGCACGCCGTTCGGCATGAACGAACGGCAGCTTCTAGGATCGTCGATTGGGGCCACCGACGGCGACAAATGGGCGCCTAGCTGATAAACCGCGTGCAGCAAAAATGGCTAGCTTTTGAACTTTGGACCACAAATCCTCCGATGACCGTTGACCTTGCCCGGTCAAGTAGACCCGATCTAAGCCAAGTCGGCACGCCTCACGTTTCGGCGCAAATGGTAGCCAACGACCTTGCCAATCGCGGCGGCCGGGGGTCTGATACCCAAGTCCGGCCGCCGAGTCGAAGTCGAAAGCGGCAGGGTTGACCAACAGCGTTGGCCCCTTCGACCTGCATCCAGCTTGGCGGCCGGACATTCCGACAGCGCTCGACTTCGCCCGACCCCTTGCCAGCGATCAGAGCTTGCCGGGCCGGCACCCGTTTCGCGCCACTTGCTCTCGCCTGCGACGGGCAATGGCCGATATGAGGCAGCGGTTGGTCGTTCCAATACCCGCAATCGGTCAGCAGAGAGTTGCCGGAGCGCCGACTAATCGCGGGCCATCGTAAACGCCAAACAAAGGGCCTTCCCCGATTCCGAAAGGACAGGCCATGAACATTCTCATTGTCGATTCCAGCATTCTCGGCGCCAATTCCGTGACACGCGCCTTGTCGATGCGCGTGGTGGAGTGCATCTCCGCAACCTTCCCTGTCGCTGTCGTCACATACCGTGATGTCGCAGAGACGCCGATCCCCCACCTCTCGCCGGCTTACATCCAGGCGCTGACCGATCCCGACGCACCACGTACGACGGAAATCGAGGCCGATATCGCCTTGGGTCGCGAACTCATGACCGAATTCAAGGCAGCCGACGTCATCGTGATCGGTGCCCCGATGTACAACTTCGGCATCCCGAGCACCCTGAAGGCTTGGATCGATAGGATCGCTGTTGCCGGCGAAACCTTTCGCTATACCGCCAAAGGGCCGCGAGGCTTGGCCAGTGGCAAGGAGGTCATAATCCTGTCGGGCCGCGGCAGCGTACTCGCGGGAACCCCAGCCGAGACGATGGACCATCAGGAAGCGCATCTGCGCACCGTCTTCGGGTTCCTTGGCATCACAGAGATCATGGTCGTCCGCGCCGAAGGCGTCGCGACGGGACCGGATGCACGGGCCGCCGCGATTGGCGACGCGGAGCGGCGCGTTGCCGAGATCCGCTTCTCGCCCTCCGTCGCCAGCACCGCAATCGCCGCCTGAGAGGGTCGGCGCGAAATCGAAAGATCCCATCATGACAACTTCCCGCACGTTCCTCGTGACCGGTGCCACGAAGGGCATCGGCCGTGCCCTGACTGAACGATTGATCGCTGCCGGCCACGGCGTCGTCGGTATCGCACGCAGTCCTGACCCGAGCTTTCCAGGCGCGCTGGTGACACTCGATCTTACAGACACTGCACGATCGACCAAAATGTTCGCGGATCTCGCGGCGCATTACGCCTTTGACGGTGTGGTCAACAACGCCGGCCTAGTGCGCCTACACAGGATCGGCGAGATCGAGCTAGCCGACGTCGACGACATCCTGCGCCTGAACCTTCACCCGGCCATTCTGGCGACCCAAGCGCTACTGCCGGGCATGAAGGCGCGCGGATGGGGTCGGGTCGTCAATCTCTCGAGCCTTACTGTGCTCGGTATCGCCGAACGCACCGCTTATGCGGGCGCCAAGGCCGCGCTCAACAGCTTCACGCGTACCTGGGCGCTGGAACTGGCGGAGACCGGCATCACCGTGAACGCGCTGGCACCCGGCCCGGTCGGCACCGAGCTGTTTCGTGCCAACACGCCCGAAGGCAGCGAACGCGAGGCGTGCTTCCTCTCGCTGATCCCGATGCGCCGCCTCGGTCGACCGGAAGAGCTCGCCGCAGCGATCGCCTTCTTTCTCTCCGACGACGCCGGCTACATCACCGGGCAGACCCTGTTCGTGGATGGCGGCGGCTCGATCGGCAAGGCGCTAGATTGACGGAACGGACATGATAGGGTCGCGGCGAGGGGGGCGCGACCATGCCGCACATGCCGGATTTCGAAGCCTGGGCAATCTTCGCCAAGGTCGCCGAGAAGGGCTCGTTCAGCCATGCTGCCGAGGAATTGGGCCTCGCCAAGACCACGGTTTCCAAGGCCGTCACGCGACTGGAGGAGCGGATGCGCACCACGCTGATCCATCGCACCACCCGCCAGCTCACCCTGACCGAGAGCGGCAGAATCTGCCTGGAGCGTGCATCCCGCATTCTCGCCGACGGCATCGGTGTCGAGGCCGAGATATTGGAGGAGGCCGCCATTCCGCGCGGCCTGGTGCGGATCGCGGCGACCACCGCGTTCGGGGTCGAGGCGCTGGCGCCGCTCCTGCCGGAATTCCTCAAGGCCTATCCGGACATCGAAATCGATCTCTGCCTTACCGACAGCAAGGTCGACATCGTCGCGGAAGGACTGGACTGCGCGATCCGGATCGGCGGGCTGGCCGACAGCTCGCTGCGCGTCAGCCGCCTCTTCTCCTTCCGTCGCCCTCTCGTCGCGGCGCCCGCCTTCATCGAGCGGCACGGCAGCCCCGCCCACCCGTCCGAACTGGCGGCGCTGCCGGCTGTGATCCCCAGCCATGTGCCGTGGGGCACGGAATGGGAATTCTCGCACGAAACCGAAGGGAGCTTCACGGTTCGCGCGAAGGGACCGCTTCGCGTCAACAACGGCACGGCGATGGTGCCGTCGCTACTGGCGGGGCTGGGGCTTGCGACCTATCCCGAATTCTACATCTGGGATCATCTCCAGGCTGGCCGGCTGATCGAATTGCTGCCGGATTGGAAGACGGCGCCCGGCCCGGTCTATGTGGTGACGCCGCCCGGCCGCGCCCGCCCCGCGCGGGTTCGCGTGCTGCTCGGGTTCCTGCGCGACCATTTCGCGAACCGGCCCTGGGCGCACGGCATCGAAGCGTAATCACTGCACGTCGATGCGTATCTCGATATTGCCGGACATGGCGTTCGAATAGGCGCAAACCGAATGCGCTTCCGCCGTGAGCGCGCTTGCGGCATCCTCGTCCATACCGGGCAGGTCGACATCGAGCCGGATCGCGAGAGTCATGCGGCCGGCCTCGTCCCGGGCCGCGATGCCGATCGTCGCGGTGACGTTGGCGTCGGGCGCGAACTGCAGGCGCCGGCCCAGGGCCACGGTGCGGAGCGTCTCGAGAAAGCTTGCGGCATAAGCGGCGGCAAGCAGCTGTTCGGGATTGGTGCCCTTGCCGCCTTCGCCGCCCAGCTCGCGCGGCGTATCGAGCAGGACGCGCAGCGCTCCGTCGGCGGAGGCGGCCGATCCGGTGCGCCCGCCGATGGCGGTGGCCTGCGCGCAATAGTGGCTCGTCATGATACTCTCCTGCAGAGAGTCGCTTTATGCCCTGGGGGTCGCCTCGATTAGCGTCGGCTCGGCACTTCATTGTTGCCGGAATTGCGCCAATCGCGAGAGCCTTCTCATGCCTTGGCGACCGCGGCCGGGGTCGCATGGAAGCTGATGCCCAGCCGGTTGTAGGCATTCATCAGGCCGATCGCGACCGTGAGGTCGGCAAGTCCCTTCTCGCCGAAGGCGTCGAGCGCCGCTTCGTAGACCTCGTCCGGCGCGGTGCCTTCGGCGATCCTGGTCACGCTCTCGGTCCAGGCGAGGGCCGCTTGCTCCGTCTCGCTGAACAGCCCCTTCGCCTCGGGCCAGACAGGTACGAGCACCAGCTTCTCGATGTCGAAGCCCTTCTTGACGAGATCGCGGCTGTGCATGTCGATGCAATAGGCACAGCCGTTGATCTGGCTGGTGCGCAGATAGACGAGATCGACCAGTTCGGGCGGCAGCCCCGAGGTCATCACGTAACCGTAGACGCCGCCGAGCGCCTTCATCGCGGCGGGGGCGGCTTTGTTGTAGTCGATACGGTGCGACATGGTCCTGCTCCTCAGGTGCCGGCCGCGGTTGCGGCCTGCCCCTGGACTAGGCCGGATCGGCGCCGGGGATTAGACCCGGTCCGCCATCTCTATTGTGCACGATCGGCGCATAATGGCGCGTCCGGTTCGGTCGCCATTCCGAACAGCGATCGCAGGTCTCGACGCCGGACGAGGATGTCCTCCAGCGTGTAACGATCGAGCACGGCTAGGAACGCCTGCACGGCTTCATTGAGGACGCGCGGCAGGGAACAGGCCGGTGCGATCAGGCAGTCGTCGCAATCGACGAGGTCGAACCCCTCCTCGGTATGCCGCACGACGGCGCCCAGATTGATGTCGATCGCCGGGCGCGCCAGCCGGATACCGCCGCCCCGTCCACGCTGGGTCGCGACATAGCCGGCTTTGCCGAGATCCTGCACGACTTTCATGAGGTGATTCTGGGAAATACCGTAGCCACGCGCGATCTTCGCGATGGACGAAAGCGCATCCTCGCGCGCGCCGAGATGCATGAGCACCCGCATCGCATAGTCAGTGTACCGGGTCAGCCGCATGTCCCGACCCTAGTCGTCGACCGATAAAATGTAATCTGTTGCATCTTTTATCCTTCGGCAATAGATGCATTGCCGTTGCATATTTGGAGTGAGTCGTGGAGCCCGTCCTCGAAGAGCATCAGCTGGCGCCGCTGCTGGACCGTTTCTACGGTCGTGTCCGGGGCGATGCCCTCCTCGGCCCGGTCTTTGAGGACGCGATCAGCGACTGGCCCCACCACCTCGGACAGATCGCCGACTTCTGGTCGTCGGTGATGATCTCGAGCAGCCGGTACAAGGGTAATCCGATGGCCACGCATATGCGGCACGCATCTCGGATCACGCCGCCGATGTTCGATCGCTGGCTTGCGCTTTGGGCGACGACGACGAGCGAGTTGCTGCCCGGCCCGGTGGCCGGTGCTCTCCAGGAAAAGGCCTCCCGTATCGCGCAGAGCCTCCGGCTCGGGCTGCAGCTGCACACGCCTGAAGGGCGAGCTGCGATGCTGGGGTCCAGGCCGCCGCCGGCTTCCGTCACCACCTGAACCATCCACCCAAGGAGACAGATCATGCCCCATCCGCTGTCCGCGGAGACGATCGCGCGCGTCCAGGCCAGCGTGCCCGCGCTGGAGAAGCACGGCGCCGCGATCACCTCGGCGATGTACACGAAGCTGTTCGAAGATCCCGTCATCGCCGCCTTGTTCAACCGCGCCAACCAGGGCGAAGGAGGCCGGCAAGTCAACGCGCTGGCCGCGGCGATCCTCGGTTATGCCCGCAATATCTCCGATCCCGGCGTGCTGGCGCCGGTGATCGAGCGCATCGCCCAGAAGCATATCGGCTATCATATCCTGCCCGCGCATTATCCCCATGTCGCCAACGCGCTGCTCGCAGCGATCGAGGACGTACTCGGCGCGGCGGCAACGCCGGACATTCTGGCCGCCTGGGGCCAGGCATTCTGGTTCCTCGCGGACATCCTCAAGGACAGGGAAGCGGCCATCCGGTCGGAAATCGAGCGGACCGACGGGGGCTGGAGCGGCTGGCGGCGGTTCGTCGTGGCCGGGAAGATCCGCGAAAGCTCGGTGATCACCTCGTTCGTCCTGCGCCCGGTCGACGGCGGCGCCGTCCTTCCGCACAAACCCGGCCAGTATCTGACGCTGCGCTTCGACATGCCGGGGGAGCCGGGCACCAAGCGAAACTATTCGATCTCCTGCGCACCCAACAGCGATGTCTACCGTATCTCCGTGAAGCGCGAGGTCGACGGCATGGGCGGATCGGTGCACCTCCACGACCGCGTCGAGATCGGCGATACCTTGGAGACGACACCACCGGCGGGCGATTTCTTCCTGCCCGATCAGCCTGCCCGCCCCGTGATCCTGCTGTCGGGCGGCGTCGGCCTGACGCCGATGGTGAGCATGGCTGAGACGATCGCCGCAAGGCTGCCGGGGGTCGAGACCCATTTCGTCCATGGCGCGCTGAATGGCGAGACCCATGCGATGCGCGAGCACGTGCGGGCGCTGGCGGCCGGGCATGGCCGGATGCGTACGGGGACCTTCTACAGCCAGCCGCTGGACGCCGATGTCGATCATGACGGGACGGGCTTCGTCGATCTGGCATGGTTGCGGGCCAACACGCCGCTGATGGACGCCGACGTCTATCTGTGCGGCCCCACCCCGTTTCTGCGTCATTTCGTGAGCGGCTTGAGGGCCGAAGGCGTAGCGGAAGATCGGATCCACTACGAGTTGTTCGGCCCCGCCGACGACCTGCTCGCCGCCTGAGCGATCGGGTACGCCCGACAGCAGCGGAGCCCGACCTGAGGCCGGGCTCCGCGGGATTTGCAGGGAATGACGCCCGACGGGCGTCAGAGGATCAGCGCGGCGGCGACGCCGATGCCGAAGACGGCGATCGCGATGGCGACGGGGATCGTGAGGAATTGCACGATCGCCTCGCGGCCACCGACATGACCGGTCCAGGTATCGAGGCCCTTCTCCAGGAATTCCGCCATGCCGACATGGCCGCCGCGGCGGGCGTCGATACGCAGGAAGATCGTCGGGACCGACAGATAGATCGCCGTGTAGACGATGCTGATCGCGACCATCATCGTGGCGAAGCGCGACCCCGTGTAGAGCAGCAGGAAGCTGCCCATGATCGTGGCGAAGCTCGCGACGAGCATGAGGCCGACGGCCGCCGGAACGTCGGGCGCGGCCTGCTCGCCGAAATGGTGGGCGATCGCCTCCACCCGCGCTTCGATGCGGGGCGTGGCATAGGTGTCGGCATTTCCGATGTTGCGGTCCATGACGTGTCTCCAACCTCCCCGCCCGGCCGGTCATTCGGTGGCGGTGAAGCCGGTCTAGGCCCAATACCGATGCCGGATTAGCGCCCGGCGCGGCATATGATTGTTCCCGGACGAGGCCTAATCTCCTTGCAAGGGCGCGTGTCGTATTCCAGAGTTGCGGCCAACGACGGCATAGTGCAGAATATTTGCTGACAGGCAGCAAGACATTGCACTGTTTTTGTCATCACTCCGCTTGTACGCGGCGGCCCGGACTGACGGGCAGGTTCTCCCCCAACCAGCAAGTCTAACCCGCGTACCGTCGACAGCGACGGCGCGCGTAATGCCGCACGCCCTTTTCACGAGGTCGACCGAATGCGCTTGCCATCGCCCTTGCCCGCTCTGCTCGCCGTGGCGACGAGCCTGATCTCTCCTGCCTCGATCCAGGCGGCAACAGCTGCGCCCCTCGATTTTCGCGAGGTCGAATATCTTCATACAGGCGACGCGGCCCTCGCGGCTGGACGAACCGCGATCCTCGCAGCCGTCGCAATCGGCAGCCCCCTGCCCGACGCGATACAGATTCTGCGTGCCGCGGGTGCGACGTGCCGGCCCGACCGCCATCATCCAGAGGCGATCAAATGCCTTTACAGACAAACGTGGACGGACGGCGACGCGACCGACGAGGTTCGCTGGACGACTTCGCTGAACAGCGAGAGCGGTCGAGTGACCGATGTCCACGTCGATCGCGAAGTCGACAGCCGGGTGATCAGCTAGCATCGCCTCGCGCGACGGATCCCTGCCATGAGCGTAGCTTCGACATCTTCCTCTCCGGGGCGCATTTCGCCCGCGTCGCATGCCTTCCGGGCAAATCGCGGAGTATCCGGCGCTCTGGCGATCGATTCACGGAAGCTGCTCTTTTCGCTGAGCAGCTTCATCGCGGCTGCCGCAACCCTGATCATTGCCTTCACCGCGAGCCTGCCACGACCCTGGTGGGCGCTACTGACCGTCTATGTGACGGCGCAGCCGATGGCGGGTGCGTTCCGGCCGAAGGTCTTCTATCGGATCGGAGGCATCCTGACCGGCGCCTTGGTGACGATCGCGCTGGTCCCCAATCTCCAGAATTCGCCGATCCTGCTTGTCGTCTGCCTGGCGGCATGGACCGGCTTGTGTATCTATCTAGCGGTCCTCGACCGGACACCGCGCGCCTTCCTGTTCCAGATGGCGGCGTTCAGCTCGGCGGTGATCAGCTTTCCCTATCTGGACGATCCCGGCAACATCTTCACCACCACCATCTCGCGGGTCGAGGAGATGACGGTCGCGATCCTGTGCGTGACAGTCACCCACATGGTGCTGCAGCCGTGGAACGTCCGGCCTGCTATCCACCAGCGCGCACACACCTTCCTGGCCGATGCCTCCAGATGGACGGCCGAGGCGCTCGGCACCCGTCATACCGCACTCGAATATGAGCATCGCCGTAAGCTCGCCAGCGATGTGACCGAGCTCGGCATGATCGCGGTGAACCTGCCGTTCGACCAGCGTTTCGCGCTGGCGACGCGCGATACCGTGATCGCGCTCCAGCAACGGCTGGCGTCGATCCTCCCGCTCGCCTCGGCCGCCGCAAACCGGCTCGACCAGCTGCGCGCACAAGACGCCGTCGATCCCGAGATCGGGACACTCGTGCAGACCGTGATCCTGGGCCTGAGCAACGCCGACAGGCCCCACCCGCTCGACGACGGGCTGCTCGCGCAATGCCGGGCCGTCTCCGAGACGCGCGTCCGAAACGGGGATTGGAACTCGCTTCTCGCCGCCAGCCTGTGCGACCGGATGGCCGAGTTCATGGCGGCGCTCCACGAAGCCCGAATCCTCGTCCGCCGGTTCGGCGAGCCCGATGCCTCGATCGCGGCGCGCGAGGCCCTGCCGGCCGCGTCGCATTTCCCGCTGGCCCGCGATCACGGCCTCGCGGCGCTGGCGGGTGCCGCCACCGCCACCGCCGTCATAATCTATTGCGCGGTCTGGATCCTGCTGGCGTGGCCCAACGGATCGGCGACGGCCGCCTTCGCCGCGCTCATCACCTGCTCGTTTGCGGCGCAGGACGATCCGGCACCGGTGATCGGCCGCTACCTGACGGCGACGCTCGCCACCTTTCCGCTCGCCGCTTTGTATCTGTTCGTCATCCTGCCCCGTGTCGACGGGGCCGCGATGCTGATCGTCACGCTGGCGCCGGCGCTGATCGGCATGGGATACATCCAGGCGGATCCGGCGCGCTCCGTCCACGCACTACCGATGTTCTCCTGCTTCATCGTGGCGATGGGCTTCCTCGACCGCTTCACGATCGACTTCTCCGCCTTCGCGAACACCGGGCTCGCCCAGGTCGGCGGCATCGTCACCACGCTCGCCGTCACCCGGCTGTTCCGCTCCGCCAACGCGCGCTGGACCGCGCACCGGATCATCCGGGCGAATTGGCGCGAACTGGAAGCGCTGGCCGATCCCCGCGCCGTCCCGGCCGCCGATGCATGGACCGCGCGTGCCGTGGATCGGCTCGGCCAGGTCGCGGCCCGCATGGCGGTGGCGGCGCCCGGAGACGCCCTGCACGCGGCCGATGGGCTCGCCGATCTCCGCGTCGGGCGCAACATCGTGCAAATCCGCGGGGGCGTCGAGCATGCCGGAACGAACGCGATGGCCGCGATCGACAGGCTGCTCGATCAACTCAGCGCCATGTTCCGCGCAAGGCTGAAGGCGGGCGAAGCGATCAAGCCGGACGCAACATTGCTTGCTGCGATCGACGACGCCATCGACCAGGGCATCGATCCGCATTCGGGCATCTATCCCTCGGCGCTGCTGGCGATGGTGGGCATGCGCTGCAACCTCTTCCCACGGGCCACGCCCTTCCAGGAGGCGAGGGCATGATCGAGGAACTCCATGTCTTCGGCGTCTACATGCCGGCGGCGCTCGTCTGGGCGGTGATGGCGGTCATGCTGACCTTCCTGCTGCGTGGTCTTCTGCTGCGGCTGCCGCTGCACCGCATCCTTTGGCATCCGGCGCTGCTCGAACTGGCGCTGT
>BACX01000752.1 GCA_000333335.1 Sphingomonas-like bacterium B12
TCATTCTGGGTCCCCCGGACGATGAGAGAACGTAGCATCGAATGGCGTTCGGGAACATTAACGAAGCGGTCGTCCGCCGCGCTAAGTTTCTGCTTCGACCAAAAGATAAGCTGGATCGAAGCGGCTGACCTCGCTTAGGCGGGCGAAGTCGGATATCTGAAGGATCTGCGATCCGATTCCTACGCCGATTTCGCGACGGAGCCGCTGTAAGGTCCGGTTTATGTGAACAGCGGTGAGACCGGTTGCGTCGCCGATGTCGGCCTGGGTAAGGGGAAACGGCAAGACGCCGCTCTGGACGAGTCCCGCTTGATCGCCGCGCACCCACAACTCGCAGAGCAGATGCGCGACTCGCTCCATAGCGTCGCGCCTGCCAAGGCTGGTCAAACGCTCCGCGGCGCGCGCCGCATGTATCCGGGCGATGAACTCGAAAATCGGCACCAGCTCAATCTTCGTGAGCAGCGCGTCCCAATCATGCTTGGCGACACGCAGCAGTTCGGCGGATCCAGCAGCGAACAATGACCATGGTGAGCGCGGATAGCGCCATCGCGAAAGTTGAATGATATCGCCCGCTTGGAAAATCTCGCCAATCTGTCGGGACCCGTTCGCCAGATGCCGTTCGGTACAGACTATGCCGCTTGTGACGATAAATGCTCCTTCACCCTCACCAGCAAGGGGTCGGGACGTATGAAAGGAGACGGGCGTCCTATTGCTTGCTGTTTGCTCCAACGCGCCGACGAACAGCGCGCCACCCCCGCCTGCCGCCTCCAAGCGATGCTTCAGCGCCTCCATTCTCTGCATAGCGGCCAACTCCAAGGTGCCTGAACGAGCTGTTCATGCGTCCTACGCTGCCGGCCGATCAAGAGGGGGCAAGGTCGAGACACTATCGTATTGCTAGGTCCGGGAAGGCTTTTGCCGACGATCGAGATGCCCGATGGCTATTTCGGCTGATCTTGCGAGCTTGCAGTCCGTTTAAATACCTCGGTCCGCTCCACTGGGGTGAATGCGCCTGGCGACCGTACCCGCGGCCTTTTGCCCAACTGCCTTCACCTTCAAAAGGCCGCTTTCGCTAAAAGCGGACGACCGACGCGGTTTTAACAATGACCGGGTGTGGTCCCGTGCCGCCGAAGGGGAAAGCAAAGGTTGCTCCCCCTTTTAAAGCCTATGGCTTCGCGGCAACGGGAAGGCGAAATGGCGCGCCAAGACGATTGAACGCGTTCATAGCCGCAATAACTAGTGTGAGATCGACCAAATCCTTTTCAGCAAAGGCGGCGGCAGCAGTCGCATATGCTTTGTCCGAAGCATGGGTCGTGCTGATGTTGGTCACTTCCTCGGCCCAGGCCAGCGCCGCTCGATACTGGTCGGGAAACAGGTGCGGCACCTCAGCCCAGACAGGGACCAGCGCGACCTTGTCGATCGCCATGGTCTTGAGCAGATCACGAGTGTGCATATCGATGCAATGGGCGCACCCGTTGATTTGCGATACCCGTAGGAACACCAGATGGATGAGCTCTTCAGGAAGATCTGTCTTCTTGGTCACATAATGATGGACTCCGAACAGGGCCTTGGCGCCTTCAGGGGCGATTTCCGACCAGTTCAAACGTTTCGTATCGGTCATGCTTGCTTCCTCGTCGCCCGCGCCGGGCATCGGCGCTCGCTAACGTGACGAGGTAGGCCGCCGCATTGTGACATCATGGCGCCGATATTTTTCGTTCCCGCCGTCGCCATGTCACACTGGTGGTGGCCATCTCGTCATGCAGGCAGACACTTGCATCGAAGACATGGACACGAAGATCGTTATCATCGGCGGCAACGGTCTGATCGGTAGGCCCCTCGTCGGACTGCTGCGGGCCGAGGGCCATGAGGTCGTCGCCGCCTCCCCGAGCACCGGCATCGATGCGCTGACTGGCGTCGGCCTGGCACAAGCGCAGACGGACGCCGCCGTCGTGATCGATGTCAGCAATGCCCCCTCGTTCGAGGACGAGGCCGCTCTCGCCTTCTTCCGCGGCACAACAACCAACGGTTGGAAACGGCACGCGACACAGGCGTGCACCACGTCGTCGCACTTTCGGTGGTGGGGACCGATCGCCTTCAGGCATCGGGATATTTTTCGCGCCAAGCTGGCGCAAGAGCAAATGATCGCCGGGGGTGGCGTACCCTACACGATCGTGCGTGCCACGCAGTTCTTTGAGTTCCTGTCCACCATCGCGGACGGCTATACGCGGGGCGACGCCGTGTACCTGCCAGCGATCGCGCTCCAGCCGGTCGCGGCAGCCGATGTCTCGGCGCTGCTTGCTCAGATAGCCACAGCTGCCCCGGCCGGTGGCATCATCGAAGTGGCAGGGCCGAAGCGCGCACCACTGGCCGAATTTACGGCGAGCTGACTCCGCAACCGCGACGATCCTCGCCGGATCAGCGTTACCGCCGAACGCGACTATTTCGGCGCGCCCGCCGACGACCGGACGTTGGTCCCGGGCGAAAATCCACGGATTGCTCCCACGCGCTTCGATGAGTGGCTCGCCGCTCAGTCGCAGGAGAGTGCAGCATGAGCCGGAACCTCCCGCTCGCACTGGCCACAGTGCTCGGTCTCGCGTCCGCTGCTAACGGCCTCTTTATACTGATCTCACCAGCAAATTGGTACGTTGCGGTGCCCGGCGTCACCACCACCGCCCATTCAACCAGCATTTCATCCGCGACATCGGTTTGATTTTCCTGCTCGTAGCGATCGCGATTCTCATTGGCGTGGCGCGACCGGCGTCTCGCGTTCCCCTTTGGTCCGCGGCCGCCCTCTGGCTTGACGGCCACGCATTTTTCCATCTCTGGGAGGTAGCGGTCGACATATGTGGGACAGGTGCGCTGTCCCACGATTTTCCTGCTGTGACCTTACCGGCTATACTGACGACCGCTCTTGCCCTCTGGGCCTGGCGCGATGCCGCGCGCAGTAGCCAAGCATTATCGATGGGGGTTACTCGTGCGGCACGGTGATGAACGTCTCGCCAATTTCGAAGCTGAGCGGCCGAGGCTGTTGCGTCTCGCCTATCGGATGCTTGGCTCTCTCAGCGAGGCGGAAGATATCCTGCAGGAAGCGTGGCTGCGTTGGGCGGCAACGGCCCAGAGCGTTGACACGCCAGCGGCCTATCTGACCCGCATTGTCACCCGCTTATGCCTCGATCAGCTCAAGTCCGCCCGGGTGCGCCGGGAGACCTATGTCGGTGCCTGGCTGCCTGAACCCTTGATGGGTGCTACTGAGGAAGAGGAGACGATCGCCGACGACGTGACGTTCACACTGATGCTTGCAATGGAGCGCCTGTCCCCTCTCGAGCGTGCCGCCTTCCTGCTTCACGACGTGTTCGACATGACGCTCCCCGATGTCGCGACGACATTGGGACGCGAGCCCGCCGCTGTCCGGCAGCTTGCCTCACGCGCACGCAGGCACGTACAGCATGCGCGACCGCGTTTCACCGTGGAGGCAACCGAGGCCGATCGGATCGCGCGCGCGTTCTTCGCCGCCGCCCGCGACGGTGATGCTGCCGCACTGTCTGCGATGCTGGCGCACGATGTCGAGATACATTCCGATGGCGGCGGTAAGGTGATCGCCTTCCGCAATGTGGTGCGCGGGATCGAGCGGGCACTTCGCTTGTTCGCTGGGTTGCGTCGGAAGTATACGTCAGTACCGACGCTACTGCGCACCGCGACGATCAACGGTCTGCCCGGCTATATCAGTATCGATCGTGGCGACGTGCTCCAGACCACCGCGCTCGACGTGCGCGATGGGCGCATCGCGGCGATCTATATAGTTCGTAATCCCGACAAGCTCCGTCATTTGGTGGCAGCTTTCGGCACGGACGGTCATCCACAGCACGGCCACTTAAGGTCGTGAATTGGTCGGAAGCAGCCGGTCGGTGCCCTCAGAGGGACCGAATAAACGCGTGAGGCGAGCGGTCATTTTGCCGCTCAATTTCAAGGCCTGAATTTCGTGCGCAGCCGCAGAAGAGAGCATTTGGGCACGCAAGCGGTTACTTCGAAACGTAATTTTCACTCGCGCATCGCTAACTAGCTGCCCATTCCTTGTACGGGCTTCGTTCACCGGATTACGAGCGCGCGGCTTTTTAGGTAGTCTGCCCAGCGGCGCGATAAAGCCGCATGCCGGATTCGATAGACGAGGAGCGGTGTGACGGGTGCGCCTTCGACATCGGCATTCATGCACGGAGCCTCACCGACATGTCGGTTCCGAAGTCCATCGCCAGAACGTCCATGCGATATCATCGCATTTCTACGAGCGCCGTATCCAAAAGACCCAATCGGGCCGCAACGGCGGCTCGGATGCTCTCATGGATCTCGTCGGCGAAATCACCAGGCATGGCCGATCGTGCGATATCCGCGGCGTCTTCGGCCCTTTCGCGGATGTCGTCGATGACCCGCTCGACAAGTGTCGGCCCCATGCCTGCCGCCTTCGCTGTTTGCACGAAATGGCGCCCCAGCACCTCGACGATGCGATAGTGACGGCTCTTGCCCGCCGACATGGCGAGACGAAAATTTCGCTGGTCGAGCTGATTGCGATCGACCGCCTCCTGCACGGACAGCACATCGTACATCGGTGTCATCTTCAGCCCACCCCCGGGCTGCAGGAACACGCTGAAGTTCTTGGCATGCCCATCCGTCGCACCGATCAGCCAAAAGATAATCTGGCTGGCTAAGAAGGTCATCTGGTCTTCCGACGGTTCGTCACTTCCTTCGAGAAGGCGGATGATATCGGCGGCCGTCGGGCCACCCTCGCTCTGGTATTTCTTGGTTGGTGGCACGCCGAGCGCCTGGCAACAATCCTCCTGCGGCAACCGCAGGAGCCGCCCATCATCTCGCCACCGCCGATCGAAGCGCTCCACGACGAGAACCCGCCGCTTACCGAATGTGGCGATTTCCGTCTTTGCGACCGGAAGACCGAACGCTTCCAGGAGCTTGAGGCAATAATGCTCGTTGTCGACGCTCTCCGTCATGTCGATCGTGCCCGTCGAGATCGGTATCTTGCCGAGTTGGGGCTTGAGGATGTGCGTCGTCGGCGTGGTGCCGAGTGGTCGCATCCATTGGTTCTCGTAGCGCAGCAGAGCGGTCTTTTCCTGAGCGCCTGCGATCGAGATCCGGAATTCCTGGTCGGGATCGATTCCGAGCGGGGCATGCTTGAGATCGGCGAGCAGTCGCTCAATTTCGTCGTCGCTGACGGGCTCAGCTTGCATGACGCCGCTCGCATCGAGGGCTTCACCGTCGGGCAGGAATTGCATGGCGCCGACACAGTCTCGTCCGATCCGGGCCAGCAGGCTATACGGGTCGATGCCGTCTGCCCCGGTTCGCTCGGCGACGCGTCGGCGGATATCGGCGCTGTCCGGCAGCAGGTTGTCGAAGACGGCAGCGACCTCGCCGCCGCGATAGGCGGCTTTCCGAAGCGGCAGGGACAAGGAGGTGGCGAAGCGATGCTCCCAGTCAAGCCAGCTGCCATCGTACTGGAAGGATATGGCGCCGCTCGGCTCCTTCTCGAGCCGTCCGACCAACCTGTTGTTGATCAGCACGTTCAGGGGGACGTGTGTCTTTTGGCGAGGCATGTCAGAAAATCTCGCTGATGTCCTTCCCGCCCTTGCTGCGCGGCCCGATCTGCATGTCGCAATCGAGCGCTGCCAGGAGGGAAAAGAGGGTGTCTACACGCGTGCCGCCGTGGCCGTTCTCGATCTTCGAGACGGTCTTTTGGCCGGTCCCGACGAGATCGGCGAGCGCCTGCTGCGTCAGTCCGCGCTGGACACGCGCGCTGCGCACATATGCACCGAGTTGCTTCGGACTGCGGGTAAGTTGCGCCATCGCTCTTCCTTTCGAGGATAGCATACCGTATAGGGTATAGTTTAGCAATATACCCTTCAGGGGTTGTTATGGATTTATACCTTTTGAGGTATAAAGTTCAGATATCCCCAGAAGGGTATAAAGCAGTCTCCTACACCGCGCCGAGGTCGAGCGATTTTCGACCTTCGCGTATCGCCCCTGGCAGCAATTGCCACAGCTGGCCGCGATGCCTCGGCTGCGTTTCGCAAACCGTCGAGATAGTCGGACCAATGATGCATCATCGCGACGGGCTCTTCCCAATAATCACCGCGTGCATAGGCTCAGCGCACCGACGACGCCTCTTGATGAGTAAGCTGTCGCTCGATCGCATCCGGATTCCATCGGTCCGTCTCGTTGAGAAGGGGCGCTGCCATCGCCCGGAAACCATGTGGCGTCATCTCGTGGATCCCGTAACCCAGCCGGCGCAGGGCCTGATTGACGCCATTCTCGGGCATGGCCTTTTTCGGGCTACCCATGCACGGGAACAGGTGCTGGCGATGGCCGGTCAGCTCGCGCAGATCCTCAATCATCGCCAGCACCTGCCAGGAGAGTGGCACCCTGTGCGGCCGCCGCATCTTCATCCTCTCGGCAGGGATGGACCAGACGGCATTCTCGATATCGATCTCGCTCCACTCCGCCTGACGCAGCCCCCAGGTCGCCGGAAAAGATGGGGCGAGAGCCGCATGGCCATCCGAGTCACTGCTTGGCCAGAGTATCCATCCATCGTCTTCAGCAAGATGCCGACCTCGCCGGGATCGGTGATGGCAGCGTGATGCGTGGTCCTTGGCGTTGTCAGCGCACCTCGCAGATCAGCCGCGACGTCGCGATCACAGCGCGCGGTCGCAATGCCATAGCGGAAAACCCGACTGAGCACGCTTCGCATGCGGCGGGCGCTCTCATACCGGCCGTTGGCCGCCACCTTGCGAAGTATAGACAACGCCTCAAGTCTGCCCTTCGCGCACGGCTCAAGCAGCATGCAGGACGCGCTCGCCGGCACCGACATAGGGATGCCCGAAGTGCCGCGCGGATATCGCGTGCCGGTGCAGCCGGCGCTTGGGCACTGAGCGGAAGAAGAACACTGTGCTCTCGTCCAGCTCGATGCGATCGTCGCTCGACAGCGTGATCGTCTCGCCGTTGCGCTCCCAGACCAGCGTCGAGCCCAGTTGCGCACCGCCGTGGAGGGCGATGATGTCGGCCGGCGAAACCCGCGCCACGTCGGTCGCACGCAGCGAGCCATCGATGTCCACGATATAGCGGCCGAGCGCGCGAGTATCAGATCCGAAGTTCATCTCGTCATCTCCATGAGTGAGTGCGACACGGTCTTCATGGCGGGGGGAGGCGACAAATCCTGTCGCCCTCTCTCGAAGAAGGCGTCAGATTCTGTCGCCTCCCCCGCCCGGCCCCGCTAAGGCACCGCCCGGGAGGACGTGATAATGTCGTATGGAAATGCCACGAAGCTTCTGCGGGTGGCGACGAAGGCGGCGGGCCGGATGGGCGTCACGCTCGGCGAGATCGCCGAGATGTGCGAGTGCGACCGGCGCACCGCACAGCGGATCACGGTGGCGCTCACCGACTTGTTTCCGGAGACCGAGCGCTGGACCGACGAGGAGAATCGGCCGCGCTGGCGGCTGCCGACGACGAGCATCGTCGCCTTCCTGTCACCGGCGCCCGAAGAACTGGCCGTCCTCGCCCGGGCCATCGACAAGCTCGAGCACGACGGCGCCGGCAATGAGGCACGAACCCTGCGTGGCCTGGAAGAAAAGGTGCTCGCCAACATCCCCAGAGGCTCGCGCGCGCGTATTGAGGTGGACGAGGAGGCTTTGCTCCAGGCGCTTGGCCTTGCTCGCCGGCCCGGTCCCCGGCCGATGCCCGACCGTGATGTCGATGAGGCGCTGGCCACAGCACTGAAGAGCCGTCGCCACATCCGGATGCTCTATTCGAGCTGGGGCGACGCGGAGCCCCGCTGGCGCGAGGTCGCGCCCTATGGGCTGCTGCTCGGCACCCGCCGCTATCTCGTCGCGAAGGACATCCAGCGGGGCGACGGCGTGTTGCGCCACTACCGCGTCGAGGGCATTTTCGAGGTCGAGATCCTTGCCGACAGCTTCGAGCCGGACCCGGGCTTCGACCTGGGCACCCACGCCAAGGCGGGTTTCAGCTCCTACGTCAATCTGGCGGAGGTCGAGACCGTGGTCTGGCGCTTCGCCGCCGATGCCGCCGATCGCGCCCGCCGTTTCGTCTTCCATCCCGATCAGGACATGGTCGAGAATGAGGACGGTACGGTCACCGTCACCTTCAGCGCCTGCGGCCTGTATGAGATGTGCTGGCACCTCTATTCGTGGGGCGACAAGGTCGAAGTGCTCGAACCGACCAGCCTGCGCACGATGGTGGAGGGCCATCGGCGGTCGGACTTCAAGGCGCTGCCCTGAACTCCGTCACAGCATCTCCAGCCGTTTGCGGCGCGTAGGCGCCGGGAATGCCGATGCAGCTCGGCCAGATCGTTATCGTTCAACTGGACATCGGCCGCACCTAGTTGTCGATGGCATGAGCCGGCGTCCCGGCCTTGGGGATGGCGATCACGTCATCCCGGCGCAGCAGCCAGGCCAGCGCAATCTGCGCGGCCGAAGCGCCGGTGCGATGCATGATAGGGTGATCGCCTCGTGCTCCAGAAGCCGTCCCTGCTCGACGGGACTGTAGGCCATGATCGGGATCGATCGCTCTGCGAGCCACGAAATGAGTTCATATTCCGGCCCTGGCGGTTCAGATTGTACAGGGTTTCGTTTGTCGCGCACGCTTCGCCGCCGGCGCTGACCATTTCGGCCATGTCGACCGTGTCGAGATTGCTCACCCCCCAGCGCGCGATGCGTCCGTTGGCGACCAGCAATTCCATCGCCTCCACCGTCTCAGCGAGCGGCACCGTGCCACGCGAGTGCAGCAGGTACAGATCGAGATTGTCGGTCCCCGAGCAGCGCAGGCTCGCCTCGCAAGCCTCCGGCAGCAGCTGCAGCGATGCATTGTGCGGATAGGCCTTGCTGACGAGGAAGACCTTGTCCCGCCGGCCCCTGATCGCTTCCGCCACCAGCCGGTCGGCCCCGCCGTCGGCGCATATCTCGGCGGTGTCGATCACGGTCATGCCGAGATCGGTCCCCTCGCACAGCGCGGCGATCTCCTGGGCGCGCTGGTCCGGTCGCTCCGCCATCATCCAGGTGCCCTGACCGAGCGCTGAAACCGCCGTCCCATCGGGGAAGCGCGTCACTTGCATTGGCGTCGACCGTCCTTTCCTGACGGCGCAAGGCACCAATTCGTGAGTTGGCAATGCCGGCGAGACATTTTTCAGATTGTCATCGAACAAGTCCGCTGTCGTCCCGCCGTTGAAGGTCACCGGCGGGTGCCGCCGTCGGCGCCAACGATCCGCGCCTTGAAAGCGGCGTGTGCGCCAGCCATCTGCTTGGCTGTTCCACCAGGGAGACCATCAGGAATTAAGTATGACGACGACAGCCGAAGCCGCGCCCGCCACCCGTTCGTTCGAAGCCGACGTTGCCAAGCTGCTGCACCTGATGGTGCATTCGGTTTATTCCGACAAAGATGTGTTCCTGCGCGAGCTGATCTCGAACGCGGCCGACGCCTGCGAGAAGCTGCGCTACGAGGGACTAAGCAATGCCGCGCTGCTTGGCGATGACGGCCAGCCGGCCATCACGGTGACGCTCGATCCGGACGCCCGCCAGCTGACCATCGAGGACAATGGCATCGGCATGAGCGAGGACGAGCTCGCCGATGCGCTGGGCACCATCGCACGCTCTGGCACCAAGGCCTTCATGGAGCGCATCGCCGGCGCCAAGGATGCCGAGGGGAGCCATTTGATCGGGCAGTTCGGTGTCGGCTTCTATTCCGCCTTCATGGTCGCCGATCGGGTCGAGGTGACATCGCGGCGCGCCGGCACCGAGGCTGCGTCCACCTGGTCCTCCGATGGGCTTGGCACCTATACGATCCAGCCGGCAGCCCTCGCCGATGCGCCTGCCCGCGGAACCCGCGTACTGCTCCACCTCAAGGAAGATGCGGCGAGCTACACCGAGAGCTTCACCGTCGAGCGCACGATCAAGACCCAGTCCGGCCATGTGCCGGTCCCGATCTTCCTCAAGGACAAGCCCGACGCGGAGCCGAAGCAGATCGCTGATGGCGCGGCGCTGTGGAGCAAGCCCAAGTCCGAGATCACCGCCGACGAGTATAAGGATTTCTATCGGAGCGCCGCCGGCCAGTTTGACGAGCCCGCGCTGACGCTGCATTATCGCGCTGAGGGCCTCCACGAATATACCGTGCTGGCCTTTATCCCCGAGAACAAACCGTTCGACCTTTTCGAGCCCGAGCGGGCAGGGCGCATGAAGCTCTACGTCCGGCGCGTCTTCATCACCGACGAGACGCGGATCCTTCCGCGCTACCTCCGCTTCGTACGAGGCCTCGTCGACTCGAACGATTTACCGCTGAACGTCTCACGTGAGATGATCCAGGAAAGCCCAGTGCTGGCCGCGATTCAAAAGGGCGTTGCGAACCGCGTGTTGTCGGAGCTCGACAAGCTCTCGGCCAGCGACGCCGAGCGCTACCTCAAGATCTGGGACAATTTCGGTCCGGTCCTGAAGGAGGGCCTCTACGAGGACTATGCCCGCCGAGAGGCGCTGTTGGGTCTGGCCCGCTTCAAGAGCACCACGTCTGCGGGCGAGTGGCGGTCGCTCAAGGAGTATGCGGCCGGCCTAAAGGAAAACCAGACCGCGATCTATTACGCGACCGGCACCGATCTCGATCGGCTCGCGACATCGCCGCAGCTCGAAGGTTTCCGGGCGCGCGGGATCGAGGTGCTGCTTCTGAACGACCAGATCGATAGCTTCTGGGTCACCGCCGGCGTCGATTTCGAGGGCAAGCCCTTCAAGTCCGTGACGCAAGGTCTCGCTGACCTCAGCCTGATCCCGCTCGTCGAGGGGGAGACGCCGGCGGCGGCGGCATCGGACGCGGTCACCGGGTTCATCACCTTCGTGAAGGACGCTCTCGGCGACGCCGTCTCCGATGTGCGCGCTTCCGATCGCCTGACGACCAGCGCCGTCTGCCTCGTCGCGCCCGAGACCGGCATGGACCGCCAACTCGAGAAACTGCTGACCGGTGCAGGCCGGCTGGACGCCGCTGCGAAGCCGGTACTCGAGATCAATCCGAATCACGCGCTGATCGAGAAGTTGAGCGCGGTCGACGCGGGCAACGACGCGCTACGCATGGACGCGGCGCATCTTCTCTTCGATGAGGCCCGCATCGCCGATGGCGAATTGCCTGTCGATCCGCGGGCCTTTTCGGGCCGGCTGATGCGTTTGCTCGAGCGCGGGATCGACTGACCGTAGAGCCGCCCGCGAGGAGTCACGGCACCATCCGTCACTCCTCGTGGGCGGATGGGAGGGGGTTTTCGATATCGCGCGCCGTTGCGCGGGACCAGCAAACCATGATCGCAGCATCCTCGCAAAAGACGTAATCATGATCGCGACCCTGGCTTTGATTCCGGGATCGATCGGGATTCCAGTCATAGCGGCAGGCGCGGATTGGAGCTTAGGAAGCGTCTCGCATGCGGACTATCGGGCGTCGTTGTTGAGCGATGCAGCGGGCCGGAGCAACAGACGGGCTAGGGCGCTCTTGTAGGTAATGGTAATGGTCCCGCGGGTTCCGCGGCCGTGCGCAGAATGAGCCGTCCCGGCTGCGATGCTTCGACATCGAGCTTTAGATAGAGCGCGAGATCATGCGCAACAGCCGATGTATCTCGCACATCGAGATCCAGGAACGCACGATGTGTGGCCAGCGAAGGATCAGCGAGCACGATCTGCGTCGTCGAATAGCGGTTCACCTCGTCGAGGATCTCGCCGACCGGCACATCATCGAAGGTCTTCAAGCCAGTCACCCACTGCCCGTCCGACGCGGGTGTGACGGTAGGCAAGCTTGGTGGCACCCTCAAAGTCGGATCGAAGCGTATCTGCTGGCCTGCCCGCAGATGGATCGGCCGCACGTTCAGTTCGCCGGTGGGCCTTTTGAACGTCACGTCGACCGCGCCCGAAATCAGCCGGACGCGAACATCACCATAGGATTCCACGTCGAAGACCGTTCCCCGGTCGGTGATCGTGGCGTCGCCCGCAATGACCGAGAATGGCCGCGCCGCGTCAGGGGCAACGGTGAACCGCGCACGACCACGCACCATGACGATCCTGCGTGCCGATGGCGTCATCGTCACGCGGAGCTCGGTGTTCGTGTCGAGCAGAAGCTGCGTTCCATCCGCCAACCGGACCGGTCGCACCTCACCGATGTGTGTCGTATAATCTTGCGTAACCGCGTGGTCGCCGGCCGGTTTCGGTGCGAAGTCGGCCATGTGCGCCAGCAGGAGATAGACAGCACCCGATGCCAGCATGAGCGAAAATGCCGTGACGAGGACCAGCTTCCGCCGGGTAGAACGGGGATCGGGTTGGCGGATTACCGTCCCCCGCTGTGCGGCGGTCCCATAGATCTTCCGGGCAGGCGACCCCGCACCGTGAAGGGCGCGATAGGCCCGATTATAGGCATCGGCACGGACCTGATCCTGGCCAATCCACCGCCGCAGGCCGGCCTCGTAGTCGGCTGGATCCTCGTCCATCCGGATCGCCCATTTCGCGGCCTGCCTTTCGAGCCACGCTGCCCGCAAGCGATCGAAAAGACCGGCCATCAGCGATCGCCCCGATACCGCGCGACATGTCGAATGGCCGACGACATATGCCACTTCACATTGAAGATCGTCGTGCCGAGATGCACTGCGATCTGACTATAAGAGAGGCCATCGACACGGCTAAGCAGGAAGATTTCCAAGGTGCGCGGCTTCAATTTCGAGAGGATCGCTTCCCATTGAGCCAGTTCTTCCCGGCTTTCAACGATCTGATGCTGATCGATCCCCACGGGCTGATCAAGTCCTTCGATCAACGGTGATGTGAGCTGCGCCAGCCGGTGCGAGGCGCTCTTTGCGCGGTCGAGCGCAAGATTGCTGGCGATGCGTCGCAGATACGCTTGAGGCGACGCCAGCTGGCTCGCCGATCCATGGTTGACGAACCGCAGCATCGTCTCCTGGGCGAGATCCTGCGCCTCGCTGCCATCGCCAAGCCGTCTGCGGAAGAAACGAACGAGCCAGCCGATTTCCGCGCGATAGAAGCTGTCGAAATCGGCGTCGGCGCGGTCCGATGTTGAATCCATGGCGGAATCCGCCTGTCGATCCGAGCCCAGCATGGATCACCGCAACGTCGGCATTAGGACGGCAGCCTGCCACCCGCCGCCTGAAGGCGGTCGTTCTCTATTGCTCGCACTCCGTCCTTGGCCCTGGTCCATCGTCGCGCCTATGTCCTCTCGGGGCGACGGCCAAAGCCGGATGTTGGAAACCTGCAAACAGACAGGCGCATGCGCCTTTACCGGCGAACCGGCTGGACATGCGCGCATGCCACCCGGCCGCAGAAATCTGCCGACCGAGCATCTGTTTGAGGGGTTTCCACGCCCCTGCCTCCGCCTTTCACGGAGGCACCGTCGTTGTCGCGATGTCTTCCCGATTGCGCAAGTCCCTTCTCCACCGCTCGCACCGAATGGCGCGGAACAGCATCTGCGATGCGCTGGGAGGAGAGAGGGAGAGAGGTCCGCGAAACCATGGCGGAGTCTGAAGATGCGGCACGTTCTCGGCAGGATAGCTTTCCTCGCGCGCGGGAAGCGGTCACCATCCCAGAACCCGATGATGTTGCTCGGCCTGGACGAGCCAATGCGCGTCAAGCCGGCGATGGATGCGGACGATGAAGCCGATATCGCCCAGCGCCTCGCGCTGATGCCCCTTTTCTCGCGCGAGGTCTATCTGCTGCGCGCTGTCGACGGAATGTCGATCGACGAGATCAGCGCGCGCCTTGGCATCTCCCCGCGAAGCACGAAAAAACACCTTCGGCGCGCGATCACATTGCTTGCAACTTCGCGGAGGGATCAAACGCCGCCCTCAATTTGAGGCATTTATCCACTGCCCCCGGCCCCTCACTTTCATAGCCGGGTCTTGGGCGGCGAACCGCAAGGAGCTGCCTTTCGTTCACATTACTACACGCGATCCGAGATTGGGCTACGGAACGCCCGCACCTGGCCGATGCACGAACCCGCTTCGCGGGAGTGGCGCGTGTATCAAAGTTGAGGTGCGAAATCGGGCCCGTCTCTTGAGTTGAGGGCTGCTGAGTCGAGGCAGACCATCGGGGTTCCTTCAACCAAGGAGCCTTGAAATGAACGACATCGTCCCGGTTTTGAGGATCAGCCCGCTTCGTCAGCGGCTCATCGACGACATGACCATGCGTCGGTTTTCCCGCGAGACGCAGCGCAATTACCTCCGCGACATCGAGCGGTTCGCGACGTGGTTGGAGCGGTCGCCGCACACTGCGACCGCTGAGGAAGTGCGCCGCTTCCAGATCGAGCAACAGGAAGCGGGCGTACCGACCCCGACCATGAACATGATCGTGTCGGCGCTGCGCTTCCTGTTCACGCAGACGCTCGACCGGCCGGATCTCGCACGCAAACTCGTACGCACCCGGCACGAGCGCAAGATCCCCGCGGTGTTGAGCATGGAGGAGGTGAAGCGCCTGCTGAGCGCCACGACGTGCCTCAAGCATCAGGCGGCTCTGTCGGTGGCCTATGGAGCCGGTTTACGCGTGTCGGAGGTCTCGACGCTCAAGGTCAGCGACATCGACAGCAAACGGATGCTGCTCCGGGTCGAGCGGGGAAAAGGTGGCCGTTACCGCAACGCCATGCTTCCTGAAGGCCTGCTCATCCTCCTGCGGGAATGGTGGCGTGCCGGCTGCAAGCTGGGCGTGATGCATGTCGATGGCTGGCTTTTCCCGGGCATGAATTCGAGGGTCCCGCTCAGCACGCGGCAATTGCACCGTATCGTCGTCGAGGCAGCGATGGCGGCGGACATCACCAAGCGCGTCGGCATGCACACGCTGCGTCACTCGTTCGCAACGCACCTGCTCGAAGACGGCGTTGATATCCGCGTCATCCAGGCCCTTCTCGGCCACGCCAAACTCAACACCACCGCCTTCTACACGCAGGTCGCGACCCGGACGGTTCGTGCCGTGACGAGCCCGCTCGACAAGCTGGCGCTGTTTTCAGCCGATGGTGGATCGCCCGACGGCTGAACCGGGTGCGGACCTCTCTGGAGGTCGCCGACATATTCCGGGTTGCGGGGGCCGCATATCGGGTGGCGCACGCCGGGCATCTCAGCCTTCACCAACTGAAGATCATGTCGGCGGTCGAGAATTGCCGTACGGCTGCAATGGGCGGCCATGTCGAGGCCTGCGAAGACTGCGGGCATTGGCGGGTCGCCTATAACAGCTGTCGAAACCGGCACTGCCCCAAGTGCCAAGGCGCGGCCGCGCGCGCCTGGTTGGCGGAGCGCGAGGCGGACCTGCTGCCGGTCGGCTATTTCCACGTCGTCTTCACGCTACCAGCCGAGATCAGCGCCATCGCGCTGCAGAACAAGGCACTCGTCTATGACCTGCTGTTCCGCACCGCATCCGAGACGATGCAGATTATCGCGGCCGACCCCCGGCATCTCGGCGCCCGCATCGGCATCACCGCCGTGCTCCATACCTGGGGCTCAGCGCTTACTCATCATCCGCATATCCATATGATCGTCCCGGGCGGCGGCATCTCGCGCGACGGGGAGCGCTGGGTTTCCGCTCGTCCGGCGTTTCTGTTGCCGGTGCGCGTACTCGGCGCACTCTTCCGCCGCCTGTTTCTGACCCGTCTCCTCGCGCTCTACCAAGAGGGACGGCTCGGGTTCTTCGGTACCATGGCGCATCTGGCCGAGCGACGGGCGTTCCTGCGCCACCTGTCGCCCGTCCGAAACAAGCGCTGGGTCGTCTACGCCAAGCCGCCTTTCGCTGGGCCCGAGGCCGTGCTCGCCTACCTGTCGCGCTACACTCATCGCGTCGCTATCTCGAACAGCCGGCTCCTGCGCTTCGACGACGCCGGTGTGACCTTCCGCTACAAAGACTATCGCCGCAACGGTGCCGAACGCCAGCAGGTCATGACGCTTGAAGCCGGCGAGTTCATCCGGCGCTTCCTGTTGCACGACCTGCCCAGGGGCTTCCACCGCATCCGCCATTATGGCCTGCTCGCCAGCGGCACACGCCGGGATAATCTTGAACGCGCACGCCAGTTGCTGGAGGTCGCGCCGCCCGCCAAAGACGCGCCCTCTGAACCGATCGAGACCCCACCGTCATGTCCGTGCTGCGGCGGCCATATGATCGTCATCGAGATCCTCGAGCGACGCTTCCAGCCTCGCGCTCCGCCGCCGCCGTTCAACGCAGCCGGGGGACAAACGCCGTGACCCGGCACGGCCCATATCGGACATGGCCGAAAGCGGACGGCGTTTTCGGACCGGTGATGTCTGCTTTCTGGTCACCGAAAAGCAGACGCGCGATCCCCAAACACGGACATTCCACGGCTGAAGTCGGACTGTCCGCTATTCGATCCCCTCAGCCAGCACCCAAAAACAGACCGTCCAGTTTCAGATCCGTCCGCTTTGTAGTGGCGCCGTTCAACGCCCAGAGGCACGCAAAGCTCAAATCCCCATAGATCACCGCCTGCAGACCGCGGGTTCGGGCACCGACGACTTTCTGACGCCTGCCGGCGTCTGAAACTCTAAACGATTTCGGACGGGCGGCTTCGGGCGCAAAATTTGCCAAAGCTGACGTTGAGTTAGTTAGTCATTGACGTGACCCTCTGGTTTCCACCGCCCGAGATTACCCGCCGCGTAGCCACCTACTCAGCTCGGTCGCCGTGTAGCCCTTTCGTCTAGCACCATCCATATTCGCTTGTCATAGTCGCTATGGTCGCCCCAAACGATCTTCCGATATAGGCCCAGATATTCCCAAGATGCCCAGCTCTGCTCGTAGGAGTTTTCTGCCGCAGGGAAGATGGCGACCGAATCCATACCCTTATAGCTGTCCGCAAGACCGAGTTCCCATGGTACCCAGCGGCTGTCCTTGCTGTTCTGGCTCGCCAACAGCACAAAACGCCCTGTCTGGCGAATGCGGGTCTTGAGCAGCGCGGCTGTTTCCGTGGTCGTATAAGGCGGCATGGCGGGATCTATTTCATCGACATAGACCGTGCCCCCATGTCCTTCGAGCACGCGAATTGCACCAACGACAAGATCGTCATCCTTGCTCGAGTGCGACAGGAATGTGGCCCCCGCAGGCGACCGAGCCTTCGCTGACTTTCGCAAAGTCGTCCGCGCGTCATATGTCAGGTCATTCGCAAAATTGCGAAGCTCGGACTTGGTTATATAGTCGATCACCGCCAAGCGCCGCTTGTGCTCCCGGCGCTCATGCAGCCTTCCCAAGACGTTCGAGGATCGCGGCGACGCATTCCAAGACTGCCTTTCGCTCGACGCTCTTGTCCATCAGCAATTGCAACTCTGCATCGGTGGGTCTAACGGCCGCCGGACCCGTCGCCGGAAGCTTCGATCCGAGTATTGCCGTGGCGATCTCGGCGGCCGCGCCGCCGCTTGCCCCGATAGGCAAGAGAAACACGCCGGCCTCGCGCGCGATCTCGAATTCCTCCATCACTCCGCCGGCCGCCACCAAATCCGCGCCGTCCATCTTGGCGCCGCCGATGAATATCACCGCGCCAGCCTGCCGCGCGAGTTCATGGCGCAACATCGTCCATTTCGCTTGATCGGCCGCCCGGCCCGCCAAGGGCTGTGGAAACGGCCGGGCAATGAGCCGGCGGCTCAGATCCCATCCGCCGCGGTCGCGCAACGCCTCCAGAAAACCTGCAATGGTGCCCGATCCCACCAGGAGGCCCGCGCCGCTGACAAGATCGCGCCCGGTGTGTCCGATCCAGCGCCCGATATCTTCGGCCAAAGAATAGCGCGCGGGAGCGCCATCACCATCTTCGAGCGGCCAGCTCCCGCTCACCCACACCCGCCGGGCGGCCACGCGCCGCTCGATTTGCCGAAGCAAGCCCGGGACTTCGTCATAGCTGTCGATTTCGACCGCAACCAGCCCGTAGCGCCTCAGATCCTTCGCCCAGAGTTTATGCTGCGCCAACCGCGCCTTATATTCGTCCTCGGTATCGAAGTCGTCCGGATGCGGAGGCCGAACGATAGCGAAATGCTCGGGCGGTGCATCGGTAAAGCTCTCGCGGATCAACGAAAGGACATGTCGGATATTCGGGTCCGTGAAGCTCAGACCGACGAACAATATCGATTTGTTCGTCAGATGTGCCTGGAGGAGAGGCAGGAACGCTCCCCGCCGACTGCGGAACAGTTCATAATCATCGGTTGAGATCACGATGTCGTCGAGCCGGTCGATCGATCCGTGCATCTTGTAAAGTCGTGCGGCGCCCGGCGTCGGCTTGAGCGACAGATCCGCAGCGCCCGACAAAGCGTCGAGCGGCCGGTCGATCGCCGCAAAGGCCCGTTCGATCAGGCGATCATAATTGGTCGTCCAGATATGTTGAACGGGGAGCCGGGCAATCACCTCAAGCGTCGCGGGGACATCATGGTCCTTGCCGATCTGCTCCTTGATGACATTGCGAACGCGCGTCGCGCTGCCGCTCTCCTGAATGCTCCACTGTGCAAGGGCTGCCAGATCCTGAATATCGCGCGAGCTTACGCCAAGCTCCTCGCCGATTTCACGCAACAGCGACGCCCAGGACGGATAGCCGGCGGCCATCGACATCCCAGCTCCGACGAACACCGCTCCGACGCCATCGGCCAAGGCGGTCGGATATTCCTTCAGGAAGCGCGTCATCGCCGCTTTGGTCATTCCCTATCCCCCATGTTCGATCGAGCCGCGGGCCCGGCATGCCGCCAGATTGCCCGTTCCTGCTCACCTTCCGTCAAAGCAGCAGGCGCATTTCCGGCTCCTCGGCCACCGTTAGTTCATAAGCTTCCCGGATTTGGCGGAGGAACTGCGTCTGTCCGCCGTAGCTCGGGTGGCGAACCGGAATCATCTCGAGACGGTCGTCGATGCGAGCCACCGCTTGCGCGGCATCATTGCCGATCGCGAAAATTCTCCGGGGTCGCAGCAGCGCGATCAGAAGGGTCAGGATTTCCTCGCCCGCCCGGCGCTCTTTGGAATTATGGGTACGATTGGTAAAAGGCCGCCCCGGCTCGTGCGGATGCAGCGGAAACACGTTCCAGAGGAAAATGCGCGCGTCGATCTGCGCCAGCATCGTCCAGATGACCGCGGCGGTGCGTTCTCCGACGACGTCCCCAACGGTCGGCCGTTCGACCTCGACGCCCCACCGGCTCATGTGCGCGCCGGCATGGACTTCGTCCGTCAGCGCAAGGCCGGTTCGCCTACCGCCTCGATACCCGAGATCGCGCCCGACCCAGATGGCATCGACTGGGGCCGACATCGCGCTTTCGAGCATCGCCGCCAGCGCGGCTGCGCGCGTGTTCGCCGCATCGGCGCGATCGAAGGCTTCGCATCGGTCCGTATAGGGGTTGAAGCAATGTTCGAAGGTCAGATCGGACACCGCGCGAACAAAGGACTGGGTATTCATTTCGGCTCCTCGAGCGGCTCGTAATGGATCGTGCGCGCATCGCGATCACCCACGATCCACCCGCCTTGCGCCTCGCTCATTTGCCTGAAAACCGTATATCCGTCCAGAATGGCGCGCTCCCACAATTTGGGTGGGCAGCGCGAAACCTCATAACCTTCGACGAATTCGCTGATCGTTTTTAGGACACCGAAAGAGATACGCTGTTGATTATCGAAGAAATTCAGGTCCTTCGCGCGCGAAAAGATCCAGGCCGTCAGACCTTCTTCGACGACGATAGCGCGCCCGCTGTCCTGCTCTTCATCATAGTCTTTCCGGCTCTTTCGCTTCTGCTTGATAAGCGCGCGCACTACAGGTGACCAGTGAAGGATTGCCGCATTTGCGAAATGGAAGACATCGTGGAAGCGGTAACCGTCGCGGTCGGCAATATTGTCGGTCAGAGGATCGCCGATGAACACATCATTCCACTGCAGATAGGTCCTGCCACTCGCCCGCTGGCTGATCTTGATGCGAAACTGCCGGGGAAGCTGTTCTTCGGGCAGGAAGCTTTCATCGAAATCGCAAAGGTCCGCTGGGTCGGGGACCAGAAACGCGCCGCGCGTCTTTTTGATGTTCGTGCGCACCACGGTCGAAAAATCGAGCCCGGCACCGCTAAGCGCCTGCAGATAATGGCCAGCAAAGTTTACAAGGTCGGCGCGTGCTGGCGACGTCCCCAGAAGCGCCGACGCTGCACGGCCCAGATCGAACAGCGCGGTATCGAGATGGACAGTCGTGTCGGGCACCATTATATGAGCGATCGCGCCGCGGCTGTAATCGCTCGCTGCGCCGATCTGCCGATAGGTCCCGTTCGCGCTCGCTTCGGTAAATATCTCCTCCAGCGAAAAATTGGTACGGCGGCAAAGGGCGGCAAAATACCAGAGCGTGTCTCCAAACTCTTCCTCTGCCGCCTTACGGAACCCGGGAAAGGCGTCACGTTCGCGCGCATGCTTCTTCGATGTCGACATGATGCCGCCGACTTCGCCATAGAGTCCGAGAAGAACGGGTTCGAGACTGCCCGGATCCAGCACATCGGTGCCATCGATCCGGTCCACATAATCGCTCAGCGGCACCGAACCGCGCATATTGTCAGTACCGGACGCCGCCACGAAGCTGTCTCCATTCATAAGGGGCATCCTGATATCCGCCGTCGCCGAGCGAGCGCACCCAAGCCTCGAAAGCCGCGATCAATTTAGGGTCGTCGAAAACATTCCGACCGATCCCCGATTTGCAGACCGGACGGCCACCTGCATCGACCAGGTTCGCCGGAATTTCTGGCCCATATCCGCCGAAGTAAATATAGTCCTCGCTGATCAGCACGCGATTGACGCCCGTGTCGCGCGCGATGTGGCGTGCATGCTGACCGCCCGTATCGGTCGTGTGGAACGAGTCGCGTTGTAACCACCGGTCGTCATCCGGATTTCGAAAATAGATATTGTCGCCGCAGCTCTGCTTCCGGCTGCCGCTGCGATAGGGCCTTTTCTTCGCAAAACGCGGATCGGCATTATAGTCCTGAAAGCTCAGTATGTCGGTCACGCGCATTGCATGGACGAGATGGCCGCCGCGCTGGATACGCCGCTCATTGCTACCAGTACCCACGACCCAGTCACCGATACTGGCCGATCTGCGGATATCGGGTTTGCAGGTCGCGAGCGTGCAGTAGCCGTAAAAAGGATTCGGCGCGAAGCCGCTATCATAGCGCACGACGTACGAATGGAGCCGCGGCATCAACAGGGGTGTTTCTTGAGACCAACCGTATCGCACGGACCGCCATCGGGCTTTTCCCAACTATCCTTGCCGTTGATGGCGTCGATGATGGCATCGCCGTTCCAGCCCACAAGCGCATCGGCATATTCGCTGAGAGCAGCCGGCAAATCGCACTCCTTCTCACCATGTTCCCAAACACCGACGATGCGCTTGCCCTGTTTGGCCGCATATTCGATTTCCCAATTGACCCACGCGCTGTCCTTGGTCTGCGGCGAAACATAGCAGATGAACACCCCGGCCCAATTGATCGCGGGCGCAAGTATCTGGGTCTTGATGTAATTTTCGTCTGCCGCGTTGTTGAACTTGCCGGTATGGATCGACGAATCCCTTATCGTCATTCCCTTCGGCGCCAACAGATCCTTAAGCTTACCCAGTCCTGCGTCGTCTTTGTGCACATGGCTGATAAAGACGTTTTTCATGTCCGACATTCGACCTCCCCCGAGATTTGTTCGGACCTTTTAAGGTTGATCGATGAAGGGAGAAAGGCTTTTTTGAAAGGACGCAAGCATTGATTAATCCAAATTGGATCAATTGCCCGCCACCGCGGCGTGGACCATCGCGGACTCCTCTCGGCGCATGAAGAATAGCGCACGGTGTGCCGAGCGGCCGGAGTCAGCCGCATATAAGCGCCGCCGCTGAATCCGAGCAGCGAAATGCGATCGCCGGGACGACGATTGTGGCACAAGAAGTGGTAGGTCGCGATGACGCGGTAATCGAGCCCGTAGCCCGACCCGAGGCGCGCGCAGCGCAAGATAGATTCTTGAAGTGGCCGAAGGTAGCGATCAACTGCGGCTTTTGAAGCGCCAACTATCGTTGCCGGTCTCGGCGATATCCCGGTGATGGGCGACGCGGTCGAGCAGCGCGGTGGTCATTTTGGCATCGCCGAACACAGTCGGCCATGCGGAAGCATCCTTCCCCTGACATTAAACGTCAGCTCTTAGGAAAACGTCACGTGGCCGGCTACGACGTAGATTGGCGCCTCTCGGCCCGATCGCTCGCGACCAGATCCGGTCCTTCGGATCAGTGGGTGAGACTTCTGCTGCTGACAACAGCTGCCGACTCAATGCTTCGAAGCCGGCCGGCCAGCATGCGGAGGCTCGATGTTTTCTCGTCTGAAGCAATAACGCGGTCGCTCACATGTTGCAGTTGCACCGACCATCGGCTCTAGTAAGCCGTTCTAGCCAGAGCCGGATTGATGCAGCTCATCGAAACGAAAACACACTCACCACGCCGCCCGGGCAACCCGAGCACCGATGCATAAGCCTCGGAACCGAGTGGTGAACCGCGGATCGGTTAACGAAGACCCCGATACGGAGGCGGAAGCCCTCGCTCGCGCGCTCACGACCCTGCTGAATCCTTCGAGAATCGACGGCGTGATCAACTACTGCGTCCGGGCGATCCATGACGAAGCTTGGGAAGGCCCCCGGACGGGTCTGCTGCACGTCCGGTTCGGCGAGGACAAACCAAGGGTGGAGGATCTTGCCCACCTCCTTTGGACAGAGTGCATGTACTATGCACTTCCCCGGCGCAGGCAAGAGAAGTTCCGCCGCGAGATCGCGGCGGACATGACGGCAGTCGCGCGATGCTACCAGGCTGTTAGGAACCTTTTCATCGACTTCAACGCGCGCCATCCCGAGCGCGCGAGCGAGCTGGGCGAAGTGCTCGCCTACTGCTTGGTACAGGAGCACCTTGGAGCCGCGCAGGTGGCGAGCAAAATGTCTTTGAAAACGGCGGCAAACATGCCGGTCCATGGGCTCGACGGCATCCACGCGGTCTTCGAGAACGGTGCGCTGACAGTCTATTTCCTTGAGTCTAAATTGGCGAGCGAGGGCCGGCGGGGCGTCGCATCCTATGCCGCCTCGGCCGCAGAATTCCTCGGCGATCGCCGCCAGTACTTACGTGAGTATGAGATCGTTGCGGACCTTGGCAACCTAGACGCACTCGAGGGCGAAGCAAGGCAGAGCGCACTCGATCATTTCGACATAATCGGACATCCAGAACTTCGCCGCAGAGAACGGTTCGTCGGGATCATCTGCCACTCGGAACCGGCGCACTTCGGGAAGCGCCTGCCCATACGAGACGATCAGCCCCCAGACATCCACGAGCGCGACTTCGCGAAACGGTACGCCGCTGACCACGGCAAGCTGCGGCTTGCGGCGAGGAAGCAGTTGTTGAAGCATGGCGCGGACCCCGCGAAGGCGATCGTCCTCCTTGTGGCAGTGCCCGACGTGCGCGAGCTGCGGAAGGCATTCTATGCGGCGATGGGCGTAGCCGAACGAGAGCTGCCGCTAGACGGCGACGACCTTGAGATGGACGACGACGGGGACGCGGAAGGCGATGCGGTATGAGCTTTGCTCTTGATCTCTCGGCCCGCATGGCGGGCCATGCTGCGTTCTCAGACATTTTGCGACGCTTGGAGAGTTCAGGCGCTGCTCGCTCTATCGCCGCCGAGATTGAGACTGTGGCGGAGCCGCCCTCTGACGAGGACCTGCACAAGCTTCTCTACTGCGCGTCCGTCTTCGTGCAGACAGACGATCTCGCCTACAAGCGCATGGCGCAGTCCATCGCCCTGAACTCTCTTATCGTTGCCGTGGGTGACGAGGGTGCGTACCAGCGCGGCCGCCGCATCTTAACGGACCTAGGCAACTTCCCAGCTCTCGACCGCGTCAGACACAAGGGGGCTGAAACCGGCGCTTCGTTTCTCGACGCACTCCGCCGGACGGTTTCGCGCGAGTTGAACACCGTTAGGGTCGGCGACCAGTGGATACCTCTCACGGACTTCCAGAAGGATGCATGGGACGAGCTGCCCGACGCGCGGGCGATCGCCATCTCGGCTCCGACGTCGGCAGGCAAATCGTTCCTCGTTATTGAGCACCTGTGCCGGCAGGTAGAGCGGGCAGCATCCTTCTGCGCCGTGTACGTCGCGCCCACACGCGCGCTCCTGTCTGAGGTAAGCGCGAAAATACAGAGGCGCTTAGGCGACGCCGTCGGGGTCAGGATCACCACCGTGCCGACGCAGGACCCTTCCGGCCCGGACCGCCAGGTTTTTGTGCTGACACAGGAACGCCTCCAGGTGCTGCTCGCTGTCTCGGCCGTTACGTTCGACCTCGTCGTTGTCGACGAGGCTCAGAATCTGTCGGACGGCTCCCGAGGCATGATTCTCCAAGACAGCGTCGAGCAGGCTGTCTGCCGAAGTGGGGCCACTCGCCTAGTGCTCCTCGCGCCGGGTGCTCGCGGCTTCGAAGCGGTCGGCGCCTCGATTGGTGCGCCTGACCTCACCGTGACGCGTTCCGAGCTTCCCTCCGTCCTTCAGAACAGGATCCAGTTGAAGAAGGCGGAAGTCGGCAACGCGCTCGAATTGGACCTGCTGACACAAGACGGTCCGCGGCGGCTCGGCACCTACCGGAGCGAACGGGGTTTCGACGTGCCCGACAGCCGACTGGCAGCCGCGGCCCTCGAACTGGGTTCGACAGGTGGGTCTCTCGTTTACGCGACTGGCCCAACTGACGCGGAGAAGGTCGCGCGACAACTGTCCCACGACCTTGAAGACGACGGTGTCCCTGCGCTGGCTACGATCTCCGATTTCATAAAGAAGCACATCCATCCTGACTACACGCTCGCTGGGATGATACGAAAAGGCGTGGCGTTCCACTACGGCAAGATGCCAACGCTCCTTCGCGAGACTCTTGAGGGCGCCTTCCGCGACGGCTATGTTAGATTCCTCGTCTGCACAACGACATTGTTTGAGGGTATTAACCTCCCGGCACGGAACGTCTTCATCGACACGCCGACGCGGGGCACGAAGAAGCCGCTCGCTCCCGCAGCGCTGTGGAATTTTGCCGGCCGCGCAGGGCGCATGTCCGCGGACATTGTCGGCAACGTATTCCTCGTCGACTACGAGGATTGGACGGACAAGCCCCTCGATGCCTTCGTCGGCTATGAGGTCCAGTCGGCGTTCTTGCGCACCGCATCCGAGGTTCCCGACCGCTTGCTCGGTGCCTTGGGCGGTGCCATGCCTACCGAGTCGCTGCATGACGAAGACGCTGGGCGGGTTAGGGCAGCCGCCGGACTGCTAATCTCCAAGGCCGCCGGAGACGACGTTCGCGGGTACGTCGATCGGACACTCAGCAGCTTGGACGAGGGGCTACGAAACCGCCTAACCGAAGCGAGCCTCACCGCGCACGAGAAGATCGGTCTCCCGGCGTCGCTGCTGGCGACGAATTGGACCGTCGATCCGTTTGGGTTGCGTCGGCTCTACGACAATATGCTGGAGAAAATCGCAGAGGAGAAGACGCTCAAGCTGATACCCATAAGCCCGCTTGGAAAGGGTGCCTCCGATAGGTACAGCAAGATCTTTGCAAGGATCCACCGCGAGGTGAACCGCGGAGACGTCGGCTTCGCGGGCCTCGTTTCGGGTGTCGCTCTTCGGTGGATGCGCGGCGCACCGTATCCCGTCATGCTGGCGAAGGCGGTCGAACGCCAAAAGCGTTACGACGACAAGAGGCGCGAGAAGAACAGAATCGAGCGCGAGCGGAATCCTAACAGCCGGGTCAGAGATCCCGGTGATATTGTCGTCGACGACGTTGTCCGCCGGGAGTTTGACCTCATCGAGGATCAGGTACGCTTCCGCTTCGTCCAGCTCGGCAAGGCGTACATCGACATCCTCAACATTGTCCTCCGGGAGACCGGGCAGGAGGGGTTGATTGGCGACGTTTTCGATTTCCCGTTGGCGCTAGAGTTGGGTATCTCGACCAAGTCCGGCTGGTCGTTCATGGAGCTCGGCCTATCCCGGATCGCCGCGACGGCTCTCCAGCCGGAGTTCCCCGACAGCAACCTCACTCCAGATGGGGCGCGCAGGTGGCTGGCGGGGATAGAGGACATCGGCGCGCTGCGCCTCGGGCCCGTGATCGTGGATGAACTGCGGCGCTTGAACCTCGTACGCTCGCCGAGGTGAACCGACCTAGGCGGACGCCCCGGGAAGTTCGTCTCGACCGTGACACAGCAACCAACACGGGCGCGCCCCGGTGAATAACGGCGATGTCGACCATTCCAATCCAGCAGACCCTAGTTTCCCTGCTGCAACGTCGCCGGGTGGCAGCGTAACAAAGTCGGCTTTTTGTCTGAGCCTGCGTCAAAGCATACCGGCGGATATTGGCCCGCTATCATGCTGGTCAGCCTACTGCAGGTTGTCGGCTGCTGGCGAGAGCAGCCGTTCGACCTTGAGCTTAGAAACGACAGGATCGTCCCAGCCAGAGTCATTCCGAGCGTGCGGCGGATGTCGCTCCCTGCAGATAGCTGACGGTCTGCAATGGGGAGGCGTCCGAAGGCGATTCTACGACCGACCTTGGCGCTCACCTGCCAAGCTGATACTCAGGATTCCATGCAAACAAATGACCGCCGGCAGGCTTGCCGTCGAGAAGGAAGAGCGAGAGATCGATTGGCGCGAGTCGGGACGGACCTTAGAGCTTTTCGAGTTCGGAAGCGTAGCGAACAGCCTTGCCCCGATAGTCTTCAGCCCCGGCACGCAGCCCTTCAACCTCGGCCGCAGTAAGCACGCGCCTCACCTGTGCCGGCACTCCAACGAGGAGCACTCCGGGCGGAAAGCTCTTCCCCTCGGTCACCAGAGCGCCCGCGCCAACGATCGTATCTTCGGCGATGCGCGCTCCGTTCAGGACAATCGCCGCCATGCCGACCAAGGAGCGGTCTCCGATCGTGCATCCATGCAAGATCGCCCGGTGACCGACCGTGACCCCGTTGCCGATCGTCAGCGGAAACCCTGGATCCGAATGGAGCACCGCTCCATCCTGGATGTTGCTCGCCTCCCCAATCAAAATCTCTGGTTATCGCCGCGGATCACGGCGCCAAA
>BACX01000751.1 GCA_000333335.1 Sphingomonas-like bacterium B12
TCCCGACTCTCCCTTTTGATCTATTTATCCAGCGCACGAGATTCTACTCTGCGTGCCCCAGCAATAATTGGGGCCGATCCTTCGACGCGCCGCGCTTCTGCGTACGAAATCCGGCGACGCTTTTTGCAAGGCAGCGATGCAACTCCATCGGCGTGCGATAGTCCCTTTGGGAGCTCAAACCAGTGTCGACATTCGCACGGCTTTCGCCAACATCCTGCTGCGAAGCGCGGTCCAGACTTCGCCTCCTAACGAGGCAGAAGCACTCTGCATCGGTCAATTCCTGAAACTGGTTTGGACACCAAACCGGATTAAGGAGGATCCAGCACGGCCGGACACGCGCGTTCGCAGCGGACAGCCCCAAGCCGAGAGCGGGAGGCCAAATCATGATCAGAAAATCCGCGCCAAGCGCTGCGCTGGCTCTTGCCGCAATCCTGCTTGCCGGAGCGGTCGTTGGTAGAGCAATTGGCGGTGATCAGGCCTCCCTTCGTGACGGCGGTGCTGCGGATGGCGTGTTTACGGCCGGGGGGAACCAAGTCCTTCCGCATTATGCGACGTTCGCAAACGCACTAGGAACTTTGGCGGTCATCAACGCCGAAGGTCCGGTCAAGGCGCGGGACAACCCGTTCTTCCAGCCGCTGGGCACGAACGGCCGGGCGTGCGTGACATGCCATCAGCCTGCTGATGCAATGAGCCTTTCAATTGGCACTATCCGGCAAATATGGGCGAAGCGCGGAGCAGCCGACAGCCTGTTCGCCGCCATCGACGGCTCCAATTGCCCCAATTTGCCCCCCGGGGATCGGAAGTCCCATTCACTGCTCCTCAATAAGGGCCTGTTCCGCATCGCGCTGCCCTGGCCTCCCAAAGATCAACAGGGCCGCGTCATCAAACCTGAATTCGACATCGAATTGGTGAGCGATCCGACCGGTTGCAATTCCGATCGCGTGTTCGGCCTCAACTCGAAAGATCCGCATATATCGGTGTTTCGTCGACCGCGCGTTGCGGCGAACATGAAATATGTCGAACCCGATACGCCGCTGAGCGTCTGGCATATCCGTACGGGCGAGGTTCGCCCGATCGATCCGGTGACCGGCCACAGACTGGGCGGGAACCTGATGAGCGACAGCCGAGCCAACACGATGATCGCGCAGATGCTGGATGCATCGCATACCCACATGGAAGCGCACGCCGACATGTCCGCCGCGCAGCAGGCGGCCATTCGCCAATTTCTGTTCCAGATTTATACAGCTCAGGTGGCCGATCGCACGGGAGGCGCGTTGAACACGGGAGGCGCAACGTTGGGGCCGGAGGCCCTCCGCGATGGAAAGCCTGCAGTGGTGGGCGCGTATTCGGCCCGTCCCATGTTTCCGGAAATTGAAGGCTGGGTGACACAGCGCGTGGCGTCGAGCATCCCATGGGCACCTCTGGTCAAGCTCCCCCGCTTCCAGGCCCAACGCCCGGGTGAAGAGAGCGAGACCCCGCAGCAGCGAGCCTATCGGGACTCCGTCGCGCGCGGCTATCTGTCTTTCCAATATCGACAATTCCTGATCCGCAACGTCTCCGATCTCAACGGCTTCATCGGAAACCCCGTAAAACAAACCTGTGCGGCCTGCCATAACATGGTCCATACCGGGATGGACGTGGCGCCAGGCTATCTGGACCTCGGCACGACGACATATCCCACAGCGACACCGGCGCCGGATCTGCCTCTCTTCCGTATCAGCTGCCATGCGAGCGCGCCTCCCCATCCTTATCTCGGCCGCCAGATTTACACGACCGACCCCGGGCGCGCTCTGATCACTGGCCGATGTTCGGACGTTGGCAAGATTGTCATTCAGCAGATGCGAGGCCTCGCAGCCCGCCCCCCCTATTTTGCGGGCGGGTCGGCGCCCGACTTGCGCGCCGTGGTCGAGTTTTACGATAAGCGCTTCCACATCGGTTATTCGGAGCAAGACAAGGTCGACCTCGTCAACTTCATGGGGGCCTTGTGATGCGGAAGGCAAAATTCGCCGTCATCCTTGCGTTCGTGACGGGTTCGGCCGTTCTGGCGCAGCCGCCGCAGGCACAACGCGCCGGACGGCCGATCAGCTTCGTCGCTTGCCCCGAATTTCGCGATACCGCCCGCCAATGTTGGCTGGCCGAGACGGGTGGGAAAACCTACTATATCGGAGGTTTCACCATCGGGACGCCACCTCAGCTCCTGCACAAAGTGCTGGTAGAAGGCGTTGCTCATGACGATGAAGTGAGCTGTGGCGCGATCAATATCGATCCCATCAGCATATCCCCTCTGGCAGAGTTAGACTATAATTGCGACACCGTCTTGCCTGACAATGGCACCGGGCCGCGCGGAGGATCGATATTCGACCTGCCCGCAGAAGTGTTGGCGCGCAACGGCGCCGACGTGCCTTCACCCCCGCCCCTATCGCAGCCAGCGACATTTGACATCACATTCGATTTCGACCGCTCCAACCTGAATCTTCTTAATCAAGGCAAAGTCGAGATGATGGCCCGCGCCATTATGGCGTCGCAGGTCACGCGTGTCATCGTGACGGGGCATGCAGGCCGATCGCGCCTTAGCGATGACTCCATGTTAGTCGAAAACCCAGCAATCGGGGCGCAACGCGCCGCTGTGATAAGCGCCGCGCTCATCGGAATTGGCGTCTCTCCCGCCCTTCTTGTTACACGGGACGCGAAGCAACCATCATCCGACAACACTGCCGACGGCGTCGCGAGCCGCAATGTAAGGGTCGAAATAGATTTGGGCGCCAAGCATTAGAAAACACCGGCTGACCCGCGTAAGCCGCGGCTAGATTCCACAGCGCTCGGGTGACAGCCTTTATTGAAAGACCACGCGCCACAGTCAATCAGGTCACGCAAACTGTTGATATCACGCCAGTTCGCCGAACCGCATTAGAAATTGTCAGCACTGTTTTCGCGCTCTGTTTTTTCATAAACCGACCCAATCAACGGAAAATGCGCCAGAAGACAATTTAGGCCAGCAGGGTGCTACTACAATCCGACGCACAGTGGTTCGCACCGGGCGTGTGGCAATGCTCTCTTACGTATATACCAAATAGAATGGAGGGGGATATGCTTACTTCTCGACAGGGCAATCGACGGCTTATTTTTACGCGATATTCAGCCTTGCCGCTAACGTTGGGCTGTTTGATCCCGCTATCTCCCGCTCAGGCCCAATCTGCTGGCGGGAATTCAGCGGTCGCACCCAAAGCTCAAGCGGCTGATCCACAGGATATCGTTGTGACGGCGCAGTTTCGGAGCACCCGCGTTCAGGACACGCCGCTGGCGATCACTGCCGTCAATAGCGCACTGCTCGAAGCACGAAGCCAGACGAATATAACCCAGGTCTCGGCACAAGCACCCAATGTCACGATCGTTCAGGGCGGCTCGGTTCACGGCGGCGCCACCGCACAAACCTACATCCGGGGCATCGGTCAGTTCGATTCCAACTTCGCGTACGAACCTGGCGTGGGAATGTATATCGACGACGTCTATTATGCGACGACTTTCGGTTCGGCATTCCAGCTTCTTGATCTCGACCGCGTCGAAATATTGCGCGGACCCCAAGGAACGCTCTCGGGAAAGAATTCGATCGGCGGATCGGTGAAACTCTACTCTCGCAAGCCATCTGCTGATCCCGATGCTTTTATCGAGGGCACCGTCGGCGCCTTCAGCCGTGTCGACCTGCGTGCGGGCACGAACTTCACGCTTGTGGATGACAAGCTCTACGCACGCATCTCGGGCGCCTCCCAGCATCGGGACGGCTATCTCACTCGCTATGACTATGCCTGCGTGACCGATAGTGGCGCTAGCAGCGCACGCCTGCAGAAGAGCTGTGAGCTTGGGACCCAGGGCGGCAAGGACTCCAAGGGCGTACGCGGCGCCCTGCGATGGATCGCGAGCGACGCCGCGGAGATAAATGTGATCGCAGACTATACTCGCGACCAGTCGGAGACATCCGCGTCGATCCTTTTGGCGGCCCCACCATACGGCGGCGTGCAATTCCTCGACGGCACGCCTTTCGACAACCGATTTGTCACGACCAAACATTACACCAGCTACGGCACCTATTGCGCTGGCAGCGGCGGGATATACACGTCGCCGATGGGCGTCGTCACGGTCCCCGCGTCCCAAGGCTTTTGCGTGCCGACCCACAATGATTTTACCGATGGCGGGATTTCGGGCACGCTGGACTGGAAACTCGGGCATCACATCGCCCTCAAGTCGATCACCGCCTATCGAGCTTACAAAGGTGGGTTTGGGGATGACGTTGACCAATCCCCGCTCGATTACCAGACCAACTACACATTTTACCGTCACCGTCAGTTCAGCCAGGAATTGCGGCTAAGCGGCAATATTTTGGATAAAAAGATCGACTGGACGATTGGCGGATATTATTTCAAGGGGTATTCTCGCCAAAGCGGTCGCACCCACTTCCCGTCGCAGGGATTGGACTTTCTATATAACGACCCGGTGCATTCCGAGAACAAGTCTGCCTTCGCGCATGTCGAATGGCACGTTGTGGATGGCCTGAATCTCACCTTCGGGGTGCGGTATACCGATGATCAAAAGGACTATCTTTTCTCTCGAACCGACGCGAACAGCGGCCTTGTCCCTCCATCGCTGGCGGGCCTGAACGGACTCTATTCGAAGTTCAAGGGCGCCAACTGGGACTACAAGGCGGGGATCGACTATCATTTGACGCCGGATATCATGGCCTATGGGCAGTGGTCGACGGGCTTTCGGGGCGGCGGGATTAACGCCCGGCCGCTCTTCAGCAATCAGCAGGGCACTTTCAAGCCGGAAACACTCGATGCCTATGAATTGGGCCTGAAGACGTCATTTCTCGACCGTCGCATTCGAGTGAATATGGCCGCGTTCCTCAACAAGTATAAAGACATCGTGATCGACACGTCGTCGCCCTATTTCAATCCCAACCTTCCTGTCGATGAAAATCCCGCGTCACCTACATACAACCCCGTTGCCGGGACGTTTCCGGCCAATGTGCCCATCAACGCTGGCCGGGCCAACATCAAAGGCATCGAAATCGAAGCGTTCCTAGAACCACTGCCCGGACTGAACATCGACGCGTCGCTAAGCACGCTGGACTTCAAATATACGCGCCTCTCTGCATCCGCGCTCGCGTCCGGCCTTACGCTTGACAGTCCCCATGTCTATACGCCGAAAAACAAGTGGAGTATCGGCGTCCAATATTCTTGGTCGGTGGCGGATGCAGGGACGATCACTCCTCGTTTCGACATCAATCATCAGGCCTCGTTCTACTCACGAGATACCGCGCTGGTGCAGCCGTACCAGACCTATAATATCGTCCCTTCCTACACGGTGGCTAACGCGCAGGTCAGCTGGAAGTCAAAAGGTGACAAGTGGGAAGCGGTCGTGGCAGTGACAAATCTCTTCAACCGTTATTATCTGCTCAACACCTACGATCTCCAGTTCTTGAATAGCACCGCAGTGGGCCAGCCCGCTCCGCCGCGCGAATGGTCTTTGACTTTGAAGCGCCGTTTTTAAAATGTCCTGTCATCTCCGATCTTAGCAGCTGAGCGAGCATGTTCATGTTCCGGCGGCAGCATCAGGCAGCCGCCGGGCATTTACAGCCGATGTTCTTCGTCTGAGAGCATTCGCGGAGAGGGATGGGCCGACGTAAGGAGGTTGACATGCGAAAAATTATATTCCGGGCGATTCAAGGCGTATTCTTCCTGGCGATGGCGCCTGCTGCGGCGCTAGGTCAGGAGCCGGTCATCGGAGTCAAGGATCGCGCGGCGCTTTTTCATAGTGCCGATCCCGTGCTCGAGGCACGCAAGCAGGTCGTGTATCAGATCTATACGAAAATCTTCGAAGAAAATCGTTTCGATCTTGTTGATACATATATGACAGAACGGTATATCCAGCATAATCCGAACATTGCTTCCGGTCGTGAGGCGGTAAAGAAGTTGTTCCGCGAAAATCGATTGCCAAAAATGACCATCCCGGTGTTCGCGGTCGTCGCAGAGGGTGACATGGTGGTGGTAGCAAGCGCGATGGTACTTCCCCGCCCAGACCATCCTGAACAGACCTATACGACCACGCACTTCGATATGTGGCGCTTTGTCGGCAATCGTGTAGACGAACATTGGGACGAAGCTCAACTGGGCCCAATGTCGATCGGCGCGATAAACGCGCAGGCAGAAGCGCGAAATCCTGACCGAAAGCCGGCTCGGCGATGAATGAGAACCTGGCTTAGCGGCCGGAGGCACGTAGGAGGGGGCGATTGACGTGCCCCAAACCTTTTTTGAGAACACGAAGGGGTTTGCGCCGCAGGCGGGCATCGCGCCGGAAAGATCGGAGCCATGTTCGACCGAGTGAATCGACAAGGGTGCCCTTTGTCTGACTTCTGAATCGGGGCCCGTGCTGGTTGGGGAGACCGGTATGGATGCGCCGTCCTTTGTCGGTGGCTTAGTGGGCTTCTGGCGGCGATCGCTGGCGGGGCTGCGTTGGGAAAGACGGGCGGTGCGCTTTGGCGTAGTGCGACCGGGACCATTCGCTGGAGGACCGCTGCCGCGAACGCGTTCGCCGCCGCACAGATTGCAAAGCCCCATCATTGCACAGCTACGCGGGTGAAGCGGCCGCCCACGCCGTCCCATCAACCTAAGGGTGCCGAGCGCGGAAACCCGATCACGTAGCCTTCTATTGATTTAGTTTTCCTCCATCTTGCGGTCAGGCAGACTGCGCCATTGGTCGCGCACAGCTGATCGCATTTGCGCTCGCCAGGAGACTCCTCATGCGTACCGTTATTGTCGCGCTCGTTTTGGGATCCACTGCGCTGACAGCGAGCCCGTCGCTTGCAAAGGGCTGCATCCGCGGCGCCATCGTCGGCGGCGTTGCCGGTCATTATGTCGGCAAGGGCCACGCGCTTGCAGGTGCAGCCGCCGGCTGCGCGATCGCGCACCATCATTATGCGCAGCAAGCCAAGGCCGCGAAAGTCGCGGCGCACCGCTGAAGGACGATCTCAAATGACACCCGAAGAACGCGCGCTGCTCGGCCAGTTCCTGGGCGATCTCGACCAGGCGCGCGGCATCGACAAGGATCCCGAGGCGGACGGTCTGATCACCCAGGCATTGTCGCGCAATCCCGATGCCGCTTATTTGCTCGTGCAGCACGCCATCGTTTCGGACCAGTCGCTACATGCCGCGCAGGCGCGCATCGCCGAACTTGAACAGCAACTCAATATGCTGACCCCGACGCCCGCAACTCCGAGCTTCCTGCCGCGCACCTCGCCATGGACCAGCGTTCCGCAGGCCGGATATGCGCCGCCGCCGGTCGACCAGCGCTCAGGCTTCTTCTCATCCGACAATGGCCTCGGCAGCTTCCTACGCAACGCCGGCACGACAGCGGCCGGGGTCGCTGGCGGCGAGCTTCTGTTTGAAGGATTGTCGGACCTGTTCGGCGGCCGCGACGGTGGCTGGTGAGCGCACTCTCCGCAGTTTCCTGCCTCGCAGGCTTCTGACGCAATCCGTGACCCGCTTTGCCGTCGCTCTGCTGGCGGTCGCTTCGTCAAACGGTCCGGCGAGCGGTGCTGGGCTTGACGCTGGTACGACGGCGGCGCGTTGTCGGCCTGACGAACGCGGTCCCGCCATCCTGGTCAATATCCACGGGCTCAAGGACCGTACCGGAACCTTGCGGCTCGAACTCTATCCGGACCACCAGAACGATTTCCTGGCCGACGACACCAAGCTGCTTGCCGCCGGCAAGACCTTCCGGAGGGTTATCATCGCTCCCCCGGCGGCGGGCGATCCGACGATCTGCATCCGCGCGCCGGCGCCTGGATCCTATGCCGTCGCACTGATCCACGATCGCGACGGCAAGCCGAGCTTCAGCATCTGGCGCGACGGCATCGGCGTGCCGGGGAACCCGTCCTCCCTGCACGGCAGCCCGACCGTCGATCAGGCGCGCGTCCGGGTCGGCGACGGTCTCTCGCGCGTGTCGATCATCATGACCTATCGACGGGGATTGTTCTCCTTCGCGCCGCTTTAGCGAGGGGCATGCGGTCCATCCCACCGTCCAGTGACGACGGTGAGCGACATGGGTGCCAGCCTGAGTTTGCCGTTCCACAATCGATCGATCTGCGTCGCCGGCTTTACATCCCGGGTGGGGCGACCGCCTGGCCTGGGACTGTCCCACCGGTACTGCTCGCTGGAATACCGGGTTATGGAAACAAACTTCGCCGAAGGTCCGCCCTGATGCTCAAAACCAAGCGCTTCCTCGATTGGCTGAGTTGATCGATTGACGAGGAGCACGCTCCATCGACGATCGTTGTTACGAAGCGCGTAGGACGAAACCATGGTTCGGCCGCGTGCGTCCTTGAAGGCGCTCGTGCTGCGGTACAGCTCCTGACGACTGTACTCTGTTGCCCAGTCGTTGGAAAGCAGGCTCAGAGCCCGCAGGCTTGGCATCGGATTGGCGGCGCGACCTCTCCCGTCCGCTGCCCAGAACATGAGATTGCCCTGCCCCGCACACCGCGCCTGCCCCTTGATCAGATCGTCTGGAGTCAGCCCGTAGGCGAAGACCGCCGCGCCGCCACGTCGCAAGACGTCGCCATAAATATCCGCCGTGACGAGAGCACTCGGCATTTGAACGAGCGGGGCGCCCCCGAAGGCCGAGTATCCGATTTCGGTGACATACCATGGAATGGTGTTCGGCACGCCGTCGTCGCCGAGGCGCTTGTAAAGGTCGCGCATCTGCAGGGTCTGATCGCGCAGCTTGATCGACGGCGAGCCACAGACATCGTCGAAAGGGAAATATTCGTAGGAGAAGAAACTTAGCCGGTCGAGCGCCTGGCGGGCTTGCAGATAGCGAATGAAATGACGTGTCCAGCTCTCATCAGGACTGGCGTCGAGCCACGTGTCGGAGATGCCGTTGACCAGGCTCGGCCCGCCGAACTGCAATGTTGGCTGGCGCTTCCGGATCGCATCGGCGAACTCCACATAGAGCGCGCCATAATCCTCCGCGCTGACCAGCTGGCCATCGGGTTCCTCGCCGAGTTCGACCTTGTCAATCGTGATGCCCCGGCGGTGCAGATAGTCGAGCATCGCCAGCATGTTCTCGGGCGTGTCGTACAAGACACCGACAGGCATCATCAGCGGATGGCGAGAGATGACGCCCGCCCCTTCCAACGATGTGACCGAAGGCTGCGCCGTGTCCTTGTCCCGGTCGATGGCGCGGTGCCAGGGATCGGTTGAAGAGACGTGGACGATGGTCTGGCGACCATGGACGGCCGAATGCCGCATGATATCGACGAAGCGGCCGGCGGAACCGACATGGCCAAGACCAATCTCCGCGACCGCAAACCCCAGCCTGTCGCGAATGTCGGTTGAGCCCGGGGGAGCGGTTCGCGAGGATTCGGTCATCAGCACGCGCACAAAGCGCGTCGCGACCGGTGCCGGAGCAAGACGTGAGACCTGCTCGCCGCCATGCCCGTCGTTTACTTGCCCTGCGGGGAAGCGAACCCACCGACCGGTGTATTCGTCCACGCCGACCCAGTATTGAACCTCGTAGCGGCGCGCGAATGGAAAGGCCCAGTGGATGTCGATCGCGTCGATGCCGGTCACCTTGTGAAGTTCTACGACGACCCATTCACGATGCTGACCAGCCACCCCCGTATAATGCTGGTCGAGATAAGGATCGCTTTTCCAGAAGCTATGCGGATCGCCGTCGTCGATTCGCGAATAGCCGTCGTCGTTGGCTTCATCATGCGTGTCGCCGCGACGCGGCAACCTGTAGCCATAACTGATCGGATCATCGCCGGGTGCATACGCGTCACCCGTCCAATAGCCTTGCTGGTGGTCCGGGTCGCTCCAAGCTCCTCGCGACCGCCAATGCCAGGCCTCGATACCGAGCTCGGTCCGCAATCGATAGGACACGGGACGCCCGGCAAGGCTCGCGAGCGGCCTTCGATTGGCGGGCAGGAACAGGCGCTTGACCTCGTCCTGCGTCCCGCCATCGACCGCTATTCCGAATGCGTCCGCTGGTCGAAAGGTCGACAAGCGTTCCGCCCAATTCACGGTGATGCGATCGTGCAGAATTGGCTCGTTGGCTAGAACCTCTGGTACGGAAAGGACTGAAATCACCAGACCAGAGCTTAGCGCAAAGACCAGCGCCTGCGCCGGCACGCCCCTCATTCTCCCACCACCGATAAATCCCCCGAGATCAACTCCTTGGTTCTTTACGCCATTTCTGGCGCAGCGATAGTGGGCCAAGAACCAAGCTGAACGCCGGACATCCAAATCGCAACTCCGCATTCAGCGACGACGGCGCACGAACATCTCCACAGGGTCACTGATGTTGGAGGGATGTTATGAGGTAGCCCCCGAAATCGCCTGACAGGTCCTCGCTCTTAGATAAGAGTGAGCCATATGACCGACGATACGCCTAGGCGCTACGCCCAATATTGCGCGCTTGCCGGTGCCGCCATCGCAAATGTGCCGGTCAGCAAGGTGGTGGCCAGCACCGCCGTGACTAACTTACGCATAACATGTTGTTGCCCCCTAAAGGCCCGCCCCCACCGCCGCATGCCTGGGGGCCGCCGCCACCTCCGCCGCATTACGCCTGTGACGACTGGCAGCGGCATCGCTATTGGGAATGGCGTCATCACGAGGAATGGCGTCATCGCGAATGGTGCCGCTGGCATGACTGCTGGCGTTGAGCAAAAGGCCGCGCCGCTTTTGCGGCGCGGCGTTCGACCAGATTGAGAGCGCTTATCACCGGCTGGTGGCTTCCAATTCCATGCCGATCTACACGGTGGCAAGCGTCATGTAGCAATGGTGCCGCAAGGCTCATTGGCTCGACGGGGTCTCATCACGCAGAGTCCGTCCTCCCAATATGATCTCCGCAACGAAGCAGGCGAGACCGGCGACTGCGCAGAGCAGGCCGCCACCGAAGAAAGCAAAGAGGATTGCAGCCCGACCGGAGTCGCGCAGCACCCCGAAGAAAAGCGTGATCGCAGCACAGCAGGTCAGCACGCCCGCCGCCGCCGCAAGCGACACCGCCGCATCGAGAAAGCGCGATCTCATCTGCAGACGGCGGAGTTCCGCCGCGCGACAGTGCTCGTCTTTCCTGAGGCTGTGGATCCGGTCGCTGATCCGCCCCAACCGTGTTGAGAAGACGTTGAGGAGCGATCCCACCGCGGTCAGCAGAAAGATCGGGGTCAGCGCCAGCTGGATGACGTGGGCGGCATTGCTCAGCGGCTCGTTCATAGGTTCCGCCATCGTCTATTCGTTGAGGTTTTTGATCATGAGATGGGCAAACGGTCCCGGTGCTCAGTCGGCCGCAATCTCTTGTCCAGACGAAGCGGAGGCTGTTCGAAACCGAACGGCTTGCCGGCATCGCGGTAGAGGGCGGCAGCCGTCCTCACGCGCATCATGTACCCATCGATCGTCAGGGGTATCCGCTGCCATTCTCGTTCGTCTCGTACGATCCCGTCTTGGACGAGAATGTCGTGACAAACGACCGCAGGGGCTCTCGTGCTGGCGTGCGCCGCATAGCCGCGGCCAAGGTGAGTATGCCCCTGTTCGTGAAAAGCCTGCCGGCAATTGCCGGCAGGCTCTTGCTGTCACCAACCGTCGTGCCGCATCCAGCGGATTTGTCGGCTGATCTGATCAAGCCGCTCCTGGACGCGCGCGCGCTGATCGGGACCAAGCGGGCCAGCGTCGTCCCAATGCATCCTCCGGATCCAATTGCGAATGCCGTCCAGTTCGCCTTGAACCCGGTCGGCTTCATGATGGTCGAGGCTACCATCCGCACGCCCGCGATTGATCCTGTCCTGCAGGAACTGAATCCGCTCGCGAGGCCCTTCGGGCGCGCCCCGCCAGAAGGCGCCGGCGTCCCAACCTCCCGGCGGCGGAGCCGGCTGGGCTCCCGCCATCGTGGCCGCAAATACCGCAGAGATTGCTGCTGCCGTCCATTTCATTATTTTTTCTCCTCACGCCTGGACCCGCATGACATCCGCGGCTGAACCGCCGATGTTTGATGCTGTTCCGTTACAAATGTGTCAGACATGAAAAGACGATCGGCGGTCGCATGAGGTGCCGGAGCCCACCGCCCGTCTCAAGGATGCGTGGAAGCGTCGCGCAACAACGCCATTATCCTCCGAGAACACATCCGATGTTATTCTCGGGATCACGTCAGATAGGCGTGGACGATCGCCACCAGTTCCTCGCCGGCCTGTGTCCGGGGATCCTCGGAACCGGCGGTCGGGTCGATCATATGCTCGCGGATATGATCCTCGATCACCTCGGCGATGAAGCCGTCGAGCGCCCCCCGGCAGGCGGTCGCCTGCTGCAGCACGCGCGCGCATTCCGCGTCGGCGCCCACCGCGCGCTCGATGGCTTCCAATTGCCCCCTGAGACGCTTCAGCCGGTTGAGCAGCTTCTGTTTCTCCCTGGCGACGTGACTCATGTCCAGCTCCTCTTGATACTATACCCCCATAGGGTATAGAGTCGGCCGTGTCGATTCGACGATCCGTCGGCTCGACCATGCCGTTCGCCCGAAGGACCAACATCAGCAATGCCCAGCGACAGTAGTCGACAGCCTGAGCCATTGGCGTCTTCGAAGCGGGGCTGACCGGCCTTCCCTCGATGCCGCCGATGGCGACACCGAGGTGAGTTCATGACCGATACGACCGTGCGCCCGCTGCCGGCGCGCTCCTTTTCGCGCCTGCTCCGCGTGGCACCGCCGAACATGGCGGATGCCATCGTCTTTCTGCTCCTGCTGGCCGTCGCCATTCTCGTCGTGCGCGGCGTCACCGGTATCGCACAGCCGCTCTCGCAGCTGAGCGTCCGGCCGATGACGCTCGATCCGGCCAACCTGCCCGGCTATGCGCTGCGCACCATGCTCAGGATGTTCGCGGCGCTGATCGCCAGCCTGATCTTCACGCTCGTCGTCGCGACGCTGGCCGCCCGTTCCCGCCGGGCGGAGCAGATCATCGTGCCGGCGCTGGACATCCTGCAATCGGTGCCGATCCTCGGTTTCCTCACCTTCACGGTGACGTTCTTCCTGCGCCTGTTCCCCGGCGAGCAGCTCGGCGCGGAATGCGCCGCCGTCTTCGCGATCTTCACCAGCCAGGCCTGGAACATGGCATTCAGCTTCTACCAGTCGCTGCGCTCGGTGCCCTCCGATCTGCAGGAGGTCTGCGAGGGTTTCCGGCTATCCTCGACCCGGCGTTTCCTGCGTCTCGAACTGCCGTTCGCCATTCCGGGCCTCGTCTGGAACGCGATGATGTCGATGTCGGGCGGCTGGTTCTTCGTCGTGGCTTCCGAAGCGATCACGGTCGGCAACACCACCGTCGCGTTGCCCGGCATCGGCTCCTGGCTGGCGATCGCCATCGCGCGTCGGGATGCGGTGGCGGTCGCCTGGGCAGTCGGCGCGATGGCCGTGCTGATCCTGCTCTACGACCAGCTGTTCTTCCGCCCGATCGTGGCCTGGGCCGATCGCTATCGCTTCGAACAGATTGCGAGCGCCGAGCGCCCCTCCTCCTGGGCCTTCGATCTGTTCCGGCGCGCACATCTCCTGCCGGTGATCCTCGGCCCCTTTCTCGCGCTCGGCCGCCTGGTGATGATGCTCGATCCCGACACCGGCAAAAGAGCGGCAGCGCGTATTCGGGAGCCGATTCCGGCGATCGAATGGATGTGGCGCTCGTTCCTCGCCGCACTCGTCCTCGGCTCCGCTTGGCTCGTCGTCGATTATGTCGGGCATTCGCTCGATTGGGGCGATGCCGGGACGGCGATCCTCGCGGCGCTGGTCACGTTGCTGCGCGTCATCGTTCTCATCGCCGTGGCGAGTCTGATCTGGGTACCGGTCGGCGTGTGGATCGGCCTGCGGCCGCGCTGGTCCGAGCGGCTCCAGCCCGTCGCGCAGTTCCTCGCCGCCTTCCCGGCCAACGTGCTCTTCCCCTTCGTGGTCCTGGCGATCGTGCGCTGGCACCTGACGCCGGACATCTGGCTGTCGCCGCTGATCATCCTCGGCACCCAATGGTACATCCTGTTCAACGTCATCGCCGGCGCCAGCGTCATCCCCACCGACATGCGCGAGGCGGCGTCGATGTTCGGCGTGCGCGGCCTGCAATGGTGGCGGCGCGTCGTGATCCCGGCGATCTTCCCCTATTATGTCACCGGCGCGCTCACCGCGTCGGGCGGATCCTGGAACGCCAGCATCGTCGCGGAGGCGGTGTCGTGGGGCGATCGCCACATCGAGGCGTTCGGGCTCGGCGCCTATATCGCCGATGCGACGGCCGCCGGCGACTATCCCCGCGTCGCATGCGGCGTCGCGGTCATGTCGGTATTCGTCCTCACCTTCAACCGGCTCGTCTGGCGCCCGATGTACGCCTTCGCCGAGCGCCGTCTCCGTCTCGCCTGAGGAGCCCGATCCATGGCCACCCGTTCGCTCGCCACCGCCGTCCCGCTCGTCGAGGTTCGCGCCGTCAGCCACAGCTACGGCCGGACCGGCGCGGGTCAAGTGCTCGACAATGTCGATCTGACGCTCGACACCGACGAGATCGTCGGCCTGCTCGGCCGCTCCGGCTCGGGCAAGTCGACATTGCTGCGCTCGATCGCCGGACTCATTCGCCCGCAGGCCGGTGACGTCCGCTTCGTCCCCGGCGACGACGGTGCCGAGCCCAGCGTCGCGATGGTGTTCCAGACCTTCGCGCTCTTCCCCTGGCTCACGGTGCTCCAGAATGTCGAGCTTGGCCTGGAGGCGCTACGCGTGGCACCCGAGGAGCGGCGTACCCGCGCGCTCGCCGCGATCGACCTGATCGGTCTCGACGGCTTCGAGAACGCCTATCCCAAGGAATTGTCGGGCGGGATGCGCCAACGTGTCGGCCTGGCGCGCGCGATCGTCGTCAACCCTTCGCTGCTGCTGATGGACGAGCCCTTCTCCGCGCTCGATGTGCTGACCGCCGAGACGTTGCGGAGCGACCTGCTCGATCTCTGGTCCGAAGGCCGGATGCCGATCAAGTCGATCCTGATCGTCACCCACAACATCGAGGAGGCGGTGCTGATGTGCGATCGCATCCTCGTCTTCTCATCCAATCCGGGGCGTGTCGCCGCCGAGATACGGGTCGACCTGCCGCAACCGCGCGACCGGCTCGATCCCGCTTTCCGCCAGCTGGTCGACGATATCTATGCGCGCATGACGGCGAAGGCGCCCGCCGCGCCCGCGCAGAAGGACGGCGTCTTCCCCGGCATGGGTATCGCGATGGTGTTGCCCGCATCCTCCACCAACGCGCTGGCGGGCCTTATCGAAGAGGTCGACGCCCAGCCGTTCGACGGCAAGGCGAGCCTCGCCGAACTCGCCGACAGCCTCCAGCTCGAGGTCGACGAGCTGCTGCCCATGGCCGAGACGCTGCAACTGCTTCGGTTCGCCGAACTGACCGGGCCGGACATCCGGCTCACGGCGTCGGCGCGGCGCTACGCGCAGGCCGATGTCGACGATCGCAAGGCGCTCTTCAAACAGGCGCTGCTGGCCCATGTCCCGCTCGCCCAGCATATCCGCCGCATCCTGGACGAACGGGCGTCGCACGACGCGCCGGGGCGGCGCTTCCGCGACGAGCTGGAGGATTTCATGTCCTCCGACTATGCCGACCAGACGCTCCGCATCGTGACCCACTGGGGCCGCTATGCCGAGATCTTCGCCTATGACGACGAGCATGACCGTTTCAGCCTGGACGATCCGGCATGAGGGAGCTTGCTATGGGGATCCTCTATCGCGTGCTCACCGCCGCAAGCCTGCTGGCGATGGCGGCACCTGCCTGGGCTGAGGATGGCGCGTTCGGCCTGCCGGACTGGCTCGCGATCCACGGCCAGGGCACCTTCACGCTGCAGGGCGATCCGGACTTCCGCTCGCCTTATGTCGGCCCCAACAGCCTCCGGCCCGGCCAGCGCAAGGAGACGATCGACGCGACGCTCTACGTCGGCGTGCAACCGTGGAAGGGCGGCGAACTGTGGGTGAACCCGGAGGTCGATCAGGGCTTCGGACTCTCCGACACACTGGGCGTCGCGGGTTTTCCCAGCGCCGAGGCCTACAAGGTCGGCAAGAAGCATCCCTATGTCCGGATGCAGCGGCTGTTCTTCCGCCAGACGATCGGCCTCGGCGGTGACGCGGAGAACGTCGAGGCCGACCAGAACCAGCTCGCGGGAAACCGCAGCGCTGACCGGATCGTCCTGACCATCGGCAAGTTCGGCGTCGGCGACGTGTTCGATACCAACAAATATGCCCATGATCCCCGCAACGATTTCCTCAACTGGGCGATTGTCGATGCCGGCAGCTTCGATTATGCGGCCGACGCCTGGGGCTATTCCACCGGCGTGGCCGCCGAATGGTATCGGGGGCCCTGGACGCTGCGCTTCGGCGCCTTCAACCTCTCGAAGATTCCCAATGGCGAAACGCTGGAGAGGAATTTCGGCCAGTATCAGCTCGATCTCGAATTGGAGCACCGCCATCAGATCGCCGGCCATCCTGGCGCCGTCCGGGTGACACTGTTCCGGAACCGCGGCAATTTCGGCCGCTTCGACGATGCATTGGCGCTGGGCGCCGTGACCGGGACGCCCCCGGACACGGCGCTGGTCCGCCGCCGCATGAGCCGGCCCGGCGTCAGCCTGAACATCGAGCAAGAGGTGACCGACAGCCTCGGCCTCTTCGCGCGTGCCGGCCTCACCGACGGGCAGATCGAGCCCTATGATTTCACCGATATCGACCGCACCGTCTCATTCGGTGGTTCGCTGAAGGGCACGTCCTGGAGCCGACCGGACGATACGGTCGGTCTCGCGGGCGTCTTCAACGGCATTGCAAAGACCCATGAGCGATATCTCGATGCCGGCGGCATCGGCGTCCTCGTCGGCGACGGCACGCTTCCGCGTCCCGGCACCGAGATGATCGCAGAGGCCTATTATGACTGGCAGCCCGTCAAGGGCGTCGGCCTCACGCTGGATTACCAGTTCATCGCCAACCCCGCCTACAACCGGGACCGCGGCCCCGCCAACGTGATCGGCTTTCGGATCCATGGCCAGTTCTGATCCGATTAAAGCATCGATCAACGCGCCCGATCGCGACCACAATATAGGCACCGCAGCATGTTACATTTCGATTTTGTAACATGGCAGACTGCTTCCATTCGAGTAGCGTTGGCCACTAGCCAGCGCAGTCAAAAACGTGGGGCTTCGACGTTGATATGCCGAGGGAGGAATCCATTCTAAGGGATCGCGGCGCATTAGCCCTTATACTTGCCGTCGCGGGCTGCTCGGGTGAGCAGCCCCCACGGGGTGGACCGGCTTGATTGTTAGTGCATGATCGCCTCCTTCGCCATGGCCGGACGGAGGTGGAGCGAAGCGGAACCGGAGGCCGGCCATGGCGGTGTCGCCGTTTCGGGGGCTGGCGGGCGATAGCCGAGACTACTGTGCGGCCGGACCGTATTGTAGTGGCGGCGCCAAGCCTCGATCAGCACCCTGGCCTCGGCGAGGCTGTAGAAGATCTCGCCGTTCAGCAGCTCGTCGCGAAGGGAGCCGTTGAAGCTCTCATTGTAGCCGTTCTCCCAGGGCGAACCCGGCGTGATGTAGAGCGTCTTCACGTCGATCTTGCCGAGCCATTTCCGGACCTCGCCAGCGATGAATTCGCTGCCGTTATCGGACCGGATATGAGCTGGCGGCCCACGCCAGAAGAACAGCTCCGCCAAGGCCGCTAGCACATCCTCATGGTTGAGCCTGCGGGCAACGACGAGGGCCAGGCACTCCCGGCTGAATTCGTCGATGATGGTGAGGATGCGGAATTTCCGACCATCGTGGGTGCGCCCCTCGACGAAGTCGTAGGCCCAGACGTGCCCTGCATATTCCGGCCGGAGCCGGATGCAGGATCCGTCATTGAGCCACAGCCGACCACGTTTCGGCTGGCGCTGGGGCACTTTGAGACCCTCGCGCCGCCAGATCCGCTCGACACGCTTATGGTTCACCGTCCAGCCGGCCGTGTGCAGCAACGCCGTCACCCGGCGATAGCCGTAACGTCCATATTGCCTGGCCAGCTCGATGATGTCCTCGGTCAGTGCCGCTTCGTCATCTGCCCCGCGCGGCACCTTGCGTTGCGTCGACCGATGCTGGCCGAGCACCCGGCATATACGCCGCTCGGACACCAGCATCACGCTGCGAACCTGGTCGATGCAGCGACGTCGCCGCGCGGGGCTCAGAAGTTTCCCTTGGCGGCCTCCTGAAGAATGAGCTTGTCGAGCGTCAGATCAGAGACTGCCCGACGGAGCCGAAGGTTCTCCTTCTCCAAGTCCTTCATCCTCCGCGCCTGATCGACCTTCAGGCCGCCATATTCCTTGCGCCACCTGTAATAGGTCTGCTCCGTGACACCGATCCGCCGGCAACCCTCGGCGGTCGTCCCGCCCTGGCCCAGCACGATCTCGACCTCACGCAGCTTCCCGATGATCTCCTCGGGCTTGTGCTTCTTCGACGGGATTTAACGTCCCTTTCCTGGTGATTCCCATCATACTCGATGGTCCACCTGAAAGGGGGCAGCTCAGCCGGGATGCCGAACGAACGGATCGCGCATGCTTTCGCAGATGGCATTCCGTTATTCGAGAGCTTGAGACGATGTAATCGATGCCGTTAAGCATGGCCTAGATCTGATTTTTGAGAGAATTTCACGAGCTGATTTATACCCGCTGCAAGTGTTTCGAGCTTATATGGCTTACGCAGGATTGGAAATTCTCGCTGATCCTTTGGAATGAACTGCTTGCTGCTGTAGCCGCTGGCGAGAAGCACGGGTATTCCGCCGTGATTTTGCCGGATCTGCTGCGCGAGATCCAAGCCGCTCATGCCCGGCATCACTATGTCCGAGAATATGAGATCGATATCGTGCTCCTGCACCAGCTCCAGGGCCTCGTTGCCGCTTGAGGCTTCGATGACCACGCAACCCAGATCGTCGAGAAGCTGGCGGGCGAAATAGCGGACGTGCTCGCTGTCCTCGACTACGAGAACCCTCAAGCCAATTGGGACCGCGATGTCGGTTGCGGCAACTTCCTGCCCCTGGCGCTGTTTGTCCGTCCGCGGAATCCAAAGCTCGACCGTTGTGCCGCGCCCCACCTCCGACTCGATACGTGCGGACCCGCCCGATTGGACTGCGTAGCCGTGGATCTGGGGAAGCCCGAGACCGGTGCCTTTCCCGGTCGGTTTGGTTGTGAAAAAAGGTTCAAAAACGCGCTTGAGGCTTTCGGGCGAAATGCCGTGACCCGTGTCACTAATCGAGAGTGTTACGCCCTCACCCTCCGGTCGGCTTTCATTCCTGGTCTTTATCGTGATCCGTCCACCCTCAGGCATCGCGTCACGAGCGTTCAGAACCGCGTTGAGCAGAGCAGCCTCAAGCCCCGTCGGATCGATTTCGACAAGCCAAAGGGCGGGGGCCAGATTCAGTTCGAGATCATAAAGATTGCCGAGAGTCCGTTGGAGCATTTCGCCAAGAGCATCCAGTCGAACGCTCAGGTCGGTAACCTCAGGCTCCAGAGGCTGGCGACGGGCAAAGGCAAGCAGCTGCGAAGTCAGACTTGTCGCCCGCTCGGCCGTCTCGAGCATGACGCTCAGATAGCGGTTGCGTTTCTCCAGCGGCATCTCAGGCTTTTGCAGCATGAAGTCCGCCGAGCCGCGGATCACCGTCATGAGATTGTTGAAGTCGTGAGCGATGCCGCCGGCGAGTTCGCCGAGTGCTTGGAGCTTCTGTGACTGAAGCAGCGCTTCCTGCGTTTGGCGCAGCTCCGCCTCCGTCTGCTTCCGCTCGGTGATGTCGCGCGTGATTTTCGCGAAACCCACGTGCTTGCCGAACTCGTCGTAAATCGGATCGATCACGACATGGGCCCAGAAAGGCGAACCGTCCTTGCGGACGCGCTGGGCCTCGGCTTCGAACTTACCACAACGCAGTGCGGTCTCGAGCGCGGCAGCCGGCGCGCCACGCGCACGATCGTCCTCGGTGTAGAAGAGCGAGAAGTGCTGTCCCAGCACCTCCTCCTCGCCATAGCCTTTGATTGCGCGGGCGCCGGAATTCCAACTCGTGATCTTTCCGCCGGCGTCCAACATGTAGATCGCATAGTCGCGAACGCCCTGGACCAGCATGCGGAGCTGGAGCGCGCTATCATAGGTCGCTTGTTCAAGACGGCGCTTTTCGGTGACGTCCCTGGTTATCTTGGCGAAACCGGTGAGCGAGCCGTCTTCGTAAATGGCGTCGACGACGACATGCGCCAGGAACTTTGTTCCGTCCTTGCGCAGCCGCCAGCCTTCCATCTCGAACCGGCCCTGATCGGCAGCGATGCTCAGGATGCGCGCGGGCAGGCCGTCGCGACGATCTTCGGGTAGGAAGAATTTCGAGAAATGCTCGCCGATGATCTCGTCGGCGCAATAGCCCTTGAAACGCTCGGCGCCAGCGTTCCACGTCACAATCCGGCCATCCGGATCGAGCATGTAAACCGCATAGTCGGTGACGGCGTCGACAAGGCGCTGAAACGTTTCGGCGGGGGGCTGCTTCTGAAATCCGGACGTCGGCAAGGTCTGATCCTGTGTCAGCCCCCCCGGCTCACACCCCAGACCAAAGTCCATACTTGGTCGTGGCGACGGTGCAACAGGAATCGTGCACCGGGGTGGCAGATCGACGCCGATGGCTATAGGCCCGCCTCGATCGCCAGGCGCAGGGCTTCGGCCGCCGTGACCAGCCCGAGGCGTTTGACGAGCGCACTGCGGTGCATCTTGATGGTCTTCTCAGCCAAGCCAAGCGCCTCGCCGATCTGGCGGTTGCGCATGCCTTGAGCCATCAGTCGAAGGACGGCCTGCTGCTGTGGCGTGAGACTGCTGATCCGCTCCGCGGCCGCTGTCCGGCCGACATCTTCTCGCGACTCGCGGACTTCCATCTGGCTGCCCATGAAAAAGGCCAGGCGTCCCTCTTCATCGAAGAGCGGCGCGACCATCACAGCGTTAAGGAATTTGCTGCCGTCCTTGCGATAATTGATCAACTCGACGACGAGCGGAGTGGACGTCGCGATTGCGCGAGCCAATGCCGCCGATCGTGATCGCGACGTCTTCGGCCCGGCGAGCAGGCGGCAATTCCGCCCAAGAAGCTCGGTTTCCGTATAGCCCGTCAGCCGCTCGAAGGCGTGATTGACGGCGATGATCGGATTGTCTGGAAGATTGGGGTCGGTGATGATTGCGGCGATGGGGGAAAGCCGGATGGACTGAACCAGCTCCCGTTTGCCGTGATCGAACCTCTTCAACCAATATCCCTCCGCGAAGCCACACCCGAAAATCGGCAATGCAGGCGACGGTTACCCGTCGGGCATCGTGCAGGCGAGTCCAACCTGTTGGGGTGCTTATTCTCGCACGTCTTCGCCGTGCGAGGGCGCGGTCCGGTTGGTCACGTCCGTCAACGTGGTGTGATTTCGGGTGAGCCGGGCCGCATCGATCAGGCGGCTTCTGGTGTAATCTGTAGTGGCGTTACCTCCTCGATCTGGGGTGTGGCGAGCGCGCTCATGCCTTCGAGCTGCATGTAGCGGCACTGGAGCTGATATTCGTCGTTCCGCTGGTTCGGCCCGCCACGCAAAAGACCTTTCCTATGCTCACACATTCACGCCTGCTGCGACTTGGAACGGTCTCTGCTGACGGAGAGCGGCGCTTCGTCAAGGCGCCCACTTGTCGTCATTCCCGCATCTCGGGCCATTCCCCGATCCAGCCCGTTGGCTTCGTTGCGGATCAATCACATCGGCAGCGATCGCAAAGGCCATCGATCGTTGAGACGAGTACGAACCAGCTGTCCGCGATGATACGGCGGCGCGGAAGGTCTCGGTTGAGGCGGAGGCGCGCGGCTGGTCGGTAGTCGCCTTTTAAACGAACAGCCTCGGGCGATTGCGGCCCGACCCGTTCGGGTCGACCGGTCTCAGCAACAATGTTCATGCATCCAGGCATGTGATAGGCGTGCAAGCTCAAGCAGATACCAGCCGGCGGCGAGTCCATGTCACGTGAAGATGTGCGAGTAAGTGACACGCGATGGCTTATCGGCGGCGGCGCTGCCGGCGACCTTATCCGAAGCAAGGACTGGGGCGCTACGGACCTCGGACCGATCGAGAGTTGGCCCGCCGAATTGCGGACAACCGTACAGGTGGCTCTATCATCTCCTGTACCCATGACGGCGCTTTGGGGGCCGGAGGGAATTCTCATTTATAACGACGGCTATGCCGACGTGTGTGGTCCCCGCCACCCCGAGGCACTCGGCGGGAAGCTGCTGGAGATCTGGCCAGAGGCACGCGACTTCAACGAGAGGGTGATCGATGCCGGCCTCGCCGGCCAATCACTCAGCTTCCGTGCGCAGCCATTGGAGCTGTGGCGCAAGGGACACCCTGAGCAGGTCTGGATGGACCTGGAATACACCCCGCTGCACGACGCGAGCGGTAGCCCCGCGGGCATGCTTGCCATGGTCTTCGACATCACGGGCCGGGTGCTCGCGGAACGCCAACTGGCGCGAAGCGCCGAGCTGTACCGTTTCCTCGACGAGCTTGCACAGGCCGTGGCTGACGTTCACGACGCCGATGAGGTGCTCGAAGTGACCACCCGGATGGTGGCGAACCATCTTGGCCTGTCGAACTGCGCCTATGCCGACATGGATGATGACGAGGACGGCTTCACCATTCGGGGCGACTGGCACGCGCCGGGCTCCCCCTCCATCGTCGGTCATTACTCGCTAGCGGACTTCGGCGAGCTGGCTGTCCGCGAGCTACGCGCCGGGCGACCGCTGATCATCAACGATAATCTTGTCGAGATCGCGCCGCACGAAGCCAAGACGTTTCAGGACATCGGCATTGCCGCGACCATTTGCATGCCGCTCATCAAAAACGGCCGGTTGCGGGCGCTGATGGCGATCCATGACAAGGCCCCGCATCGTTGGACCGACGACGAGCTGACGATCATCCGCGAAGTGACCGAGCGGTCGTGGGCCCATGTCGAACGGGTCGGTGCCGAGGCGGCCCTGCGCGCCAGCGAGGAGCAGCTTCGCCTGGCGGTGGAGGCAGCCGAAATCGGCCTCTGGGACGTGGACGAGGTCCGCGGCACTTTGTTCTGGCCGGCCCGTGTGAAGGCGATGTTCGGCATCTCGCCCGATGTGCCCGTCTCCATGGCCGACTATTATGCTGGCCTCCATCCGGACGACTTTGAGGTCACCGCCGCCGCTTATGCCGCCGCCGCCGATCCCGAGCGCCGCTCCGTTTACGATGTGGAATATCGAACGATCGGCAAGGAAGATAGCGTCGAGCGCTGGGTTGCCGCCAAAGGGCGCGGGGTGTTCAAGGGCGATACGTGTGTTCGCGTGTTGGGCACCGCGATCGATATCACGGCACGCAAACGAACCGAACAGGCGCTGCGCGAGCTCAACGAGACACTCGAGCAGCGCATTGACGAGGGCATCGCCGAACGCAAGCTCCTGGCCGATGTGGTTGAAAATACCACCGCAATCATCTTCGTTGCGGATCGGGATTTCCGCTGGTTGGCTATCAACAAGGCCGCCGCCGCCGCTTTCGAGGCAGTCTATGGCGTCCGTCCGTCGATCGGAGCTTCGATGCTGGAGGCGCTCGATCATCTGCCCGATCATCGCGAGCAGGTGCGCCGCATTTGGTCGCGTGCGCTCTCCGGCGAGGAGTTCACACTCACGGAGGAGTTTGGCGATCCTGCCCGCGGCCAAAGAACGTTCGAGATCACATTCAACCCGCTGCGCGACGCCGCCGGCCGCCTGATGGGTGCGTATCAGATCGTTAACGATGTGACCGATCGAATTGCCGAACAGCGGCGCCTCGCCGACGCCGAGGAACAATTGCGCCAAGCGCAGAAGGTCGAGGCGCTGGGGCAGCTCACGGGCGGCGTGGCGCACGACTTCAACAATCTCCTGACGCCCATCATTGGCTCGCTCGACTTGCTCGTGCGCAAGCAACTGGGAAGCGATCGCGAACGGATGCTGATTGCGGGCGCGCTGCAATCTGCCGAGCGCGCGAAGACACTGGTCCAGCGCCTGCTTGCCTTTGCCCGCCGGCAACCGCTCCAACCCACCGCGATCAATATGCGCGTTCTTATGGCCGGGATGGGCGAACTGGTCGCGAGCACTACTGGCCCGCAAGTCAGCGTCGTGGTCGATGCGGCGGAGGACTTGCCATTCGCTCAGGCTGACCACAATCAGGTCGAGATGGCGATCCTCAACCTGGCGGTGAACGCGCGGGATGCCATGCCGGATGGCGGCACTTTGCGTATCAGCGCTGCATCCGGCGAGGCGCAGCGCGGTCAATCCGATCTGAAAGCGGGCCGCTATGTCATCGTATCTGTCGCCGACACCGGCATCGGCATGGATCCGGCTACTGTCAAGCGCGCCATCGAGCCCTTTTTCTCAACCAAGGGAATCGGTAAGGGCACAGGCCTCGGCCTCTCGATGGTCCACGGGCTGGCCCAGCAACTTGGCGGCGGGATCAGGATCTTTAGCCAACCGGGATTGGGGACCAACGTAGAATTATGGCTGCCGGTCGCGCACGAGACGGCCAAGCCTACGCAGCAGACTGCGACGGCGCGCGGCACGGAGGTTCAGGCTCGTGGCCGCGCCCTGTTGGTGGACGATGAGACACATGTGCGGGCCAGCACGGCCCATATGCTTGAGGAAATCGGCTTCGATGTCCTTGAGGCGGAGTCCGCTGAGCAGGCGCTCGACCTGCTTCGCTCAGGCGAAGACGTGGATATTCTGGTGAGCGATCATCTGATGCCGGGGATGGACGGTACGCAGCTGATCCAGGCGGCGTGGGCGATGAAGCCCGGCCTGCCGTGCCTCGTCGTATCCGGTTATGCAGTTGACGGCATCGCACCGGAACTCCCGCGGCTCACAAAGCCCTTCCGTTCGGACGAGCTTGGAGCGGCAATAGCCAGCATCATG
>BACX01000750.1 GCA_000333335.1 Sphingomonas-like bacterium B12
ATCAAGAGAAAGCCTCCCAGCGGCAGCGCGAAAATGACGGCGAGAATTCGCGGGTTCTGCAGGCGTTCGGCCGCTGCGCCAGCGACAAGCGAGCTGATCGGGCCGGCGAGCGAATAGAGGCTCAAGGCAAACACAGCGGTGCCAGAGCTCATGCCATGTTCCGCGCTCAAAGGGATAAAATGGCTCGCGATGGCACTGCATGACGCGCAGACCAGCGAGGATCCCGCGACCAGAATCCAAAAGGCGCGGCTGGAGAATGCCGCCAGCGGCGCCATGGACGCGCTTGGCTGCGAAACGCCTTCAATGGCTGCATCGCGAACATGCGGCGCCTCCTTGAGAAAAGCGTAGGAAACGGGAAGCGCAATCAGAATGACAAGCCCGGCCAGCGCAAAATAGGCATCTTTCCAGCCGATACCATGAATAAGGCCGCGCGTGAGGGCGAGCATCATGGCCGTGAAAATTGCAACGGACCCGCCCAGCACGATGCTCATCGCCAAGCCCCGGCTGCGGTCGAACCACCCGCTTATGATCTTCGCCAGCGCGACTGGCCCACATGTTACGGTGGTCACGCCCATGATCGCGGAGACGAGGTATAGCAGAACGATGCTCCCATCTATCAAGGGGAGCGCCGCCAGCGTCATTGCCCACACCACCAACCCCGGGAGCAATAATGTTCGCACGCCCACCTTATCGATGGCCCGTCCGATCAGCGGACCGCCCAGCGCGCCTGTCACGCCGGCGATCAACATAGCCTGGGGAAAGATCGCCGCGCTCCAGTGATACTGCTGTGATACCGGCTGAAGAAACAGCGGGAAAGTTCCCATGAAGACCGGGGCGAAGCTAAAGCCCATGCAAATCGCACTCGAAATTGCGACGACAATAGCCTCTCGCGCATGAGCGGGGTCAGCGGGCCTATCCCTGTCGGAAGAGACATCTCCGCTTGCCAGCCCGCTCTCTACGACTTCGCTCACGTCCCGACTCTCCCTTTTGATCTATTTATCCAGCGCACGAGATTCTACTCTGCGTGCCCCAGCAATAATGGGGGCCGATCCTTCGACGCGCCGCGCTTCTGCGTACGAAATCCGGCGACGCTTTTTGCAAGGCAGCGATGCAACTCCATCGGCGTGCGATAGTCCCTTTGGGAGCTCAAACCAGTGTCGACATTCGCACGGCTTTCGCCAACATCCTGCTGCGAAGCGCGGTCCAGACTTCGCCTCCTAACGAGGCAGAAGCACTCTGCATCGGTCAATTCCTGAAACTGGTTTGGACACCAAACCGGATTAAGGAGGATCCAGCACGGCCGGACACGCGCGTTCGCAGCGGACAGCCCCAAGCCGAGAGCGGGAGGCCAAATCATGATCAGAAAATCCGCGCCAAGCGCTGCGCTGGCTCTTGCCGCAATCCTGCTTGCCGGAGCGGTCGTTGGTAGAGCAATTGGCGGTGATCAGGCCTCCCTTCGTGACGGCGGTGCTGCGGATGGCGTGTTTACGGCCGGATGACGTCGAGCCTGTCATCTGGGGCGGTTCCGCGTAAGGGTTCGAGCAGCAATCGCGGCGGATGCCGTAAGGATCGCATAAACAGATCACCGCCTTTGCTGCACTGCAGTCCGTTCCAGCAATCCTGCGTTCACCCGGAAGGTCGCATTTCGCCCTTCTCGCGCTTGACAGCGTGTCCCTTATGGGTACGCGGCTGCGGTGCGGGATGCCGGATTTCCGGCCCGTGAGTCTGGTTTTGAGCAAGGAGGCGAACATGGCGTATCGGGCGACCGTCCGTACCGACATCGATCCGCAGCCGCGCTCGCCGGACGTGGCGCCCTACCGCGTGCCGCCGATGGAACCTGCGACCTTCACCGATCTCGAGGAGCAGGTGATCGCGCTCGCCCGCACCGATCGGACTCTAGAGGATCCCCGGGACCGAGCT
>BACX01000749.1 GCA_000333335.1 Sphingomonas-like bacterium B12
GTCGCCGTCNAACGCGCGATATCGGTGTCGGCGAAACCGTCGAAGCTTACAGCGCGGCGGGTGTGGATGCGGCTCCATGTATAGCCGACCCCCACGCGTGCGCGCAGCGCGCCGAACACACCACCCGCATAGCCTAGCACGTGTCCGCTCTTGATCGTCGCGCTGGTATCGCGCCCATCAAAGGAGAGCTTGGTATGGGTGTAGCCTCCCGCGACGCCCGCCCGCGCCTGCTCGCCTAGACCGACGTCGAAGCCGCCCAGACCGCCATAGGTGTTGCGCTCGGTATCGACGGCTCCGCCGGTGCCTTCATCGTCGCCGTGGCCTCCGAGGAGCTGACCCCAAAGGCCGCGTTGGGCATCCGCCGTTTCTATCCGCTGGAGCACAGCGCTCTCAGCCTGCATCGCGTCGTGCAGGGAGGATGAGCGCACCGAGGCGTGGACCTCGCCCGAAAGCTGGTCGAGCGCGCCGCGGACGGCATCGTCATCCGGATTGAGGGTCAATGCGGCATAGGCGGTGTTGCCCGCACCCAGTGTGCCGAAGGCGCCGGCCACCGCGGCCTGATTGCGCGTCGCAGCGAGCATGGCGAGCGAGGCGCCGGTGCGCACCAGATCGGCGTAAAGCGCGGTGCCGTTCGTCACGAGGCGCAGCTCGGTGCCGTTGATCGCCGTCTGGTCGAGTGTGTAGCTGCCGGTGACGCCGCCCGCCGCTGTGAGCAGTGTGTAGCGGGTGCCGATCGTATAGTCGCCGCTCGCAACGCGATCGATGGTGAGCACCGCGCCGTTGCCAATCGTCGCCGCGCCACCGACTGCGATCAGGCTACTGCTGCCCCCCGAGAGGATGGTCGCCATATAGCTGGATCCCGCCGCCTGGTTGAAGTTGGCGGTTACCTGCAGCGTGCCGACACCCGGCTGGATCGTGCCGCCCTTCAGGATCGTGGCGGAAGCAACGCTACCGTTTCCGGCCAGCCTCGCGCCGCTCTCGACGGTCACTGCTGAGGGGAACGAGCCCGCCAGCATCAGCGTGCCGCCGGCGACGTCGGTCGTTCCGGTGAACCGCTGCGTACCGATCGTGAGCGTGCCGCCGCCAGTTTTGCGGAGCGCACCGGCTCCGGCGAGCGAGGTGGTCAATGTGGCATCGGTCGGCTGATCGATCACCAGCGTGCCCTTGTCAACGATCGACCCAGTCAGCACGTTGGCTGCGCCGGTAAGCGTGGCACCGGCCTCGATGCTGGTGCCGTCGGCGAAGGTGGAGGCGCCGGTCAGCATCCAGTTGCCCGAGGATACGTCGAGGTGCTCAAAGTTCACGGCGCCCGCGAAGCTGCCAATACCAGTGCCGGCAAGCGTCACCTGATCGTTGCCATCGCCACCATCGACGGTGCCGGTGATTTCCGATCCGGGCAGGAGGGTTAGTTGATCGTCGCTGGCGCCAAACACCAGCTGGCCGTCGATCGTGCCGCTATTTTCGACGAGGTTTCCGCCGGAGCCGAGCAGGATGTCGCCGCGAATCGTGCCGGTATTGCGGATAGTGTTGGTCGCATAGCTCGTCGCCTGGATAGCGACGGCGCCAGCTGGCGCCGAGATCATACCAGCATTGTCGAGAACCAGACTGCCGTTGGCGGCGATCGTGACAGACTGTGGCCCGGTTGTAGCGATCAGACCGGTGGAGCGGTTGACGATGCTCGTAGGGCCATAAGAATAGGCGGATTTGCCGACGGCGTTTCCGTCGACACTGATCGTCCCGCTATTGTCGAGCAAGTTGACGTCAAGAACGCCCTGCGCCGCCGGCCGCCGGCGACCT
>BACX01000748.1 GCA_000333335.1 Sphingomonas-like bacterium B12
CAGCGCATCGGAGGAGAGATCGGCCAGGGCGGCGGCGTCGCGTACCGTCGCGATCACCTGCCAGCCGCGCTTGAGATGTTCCTCCGCGATGGCGCGGCCTAGGCCTCGCGAGGC